>CAZBJP010000020.1:0-25462 GCA_964492205.1 uncultured Sediminibacterium sp. | reverse complement strand
CATGACTTTAACCAACCAATTTGAAAAAAGAGGTCATTACAACATGATAGAAAAAGCAGGTCTTTACTGGCACTTTGTAGATCTAGTGTGGGTATTTGTATTTACTTGTTTCTATTTATTGTAACCTAATACCTATTTAATCCTATTGCGAACAAACTAACGAATTAACTATGTCACATACAAATGATACACACGCAGAGCACGGTGGTGGTGCTGTTGCAGAAATTAAAAAAGTTACCATTATCCTTTCCGTTTTAACGATTGTTGAATTGATCATGGGTTTCTGGATGATTGGAATGGAAAATAAAGGAATGGTGCTTTCGATTAAAGGAGCAATTGTTATTTTAATGATGGCAAAAGCTTTTTATATTGTTGCTTATTTTATGCACTTAAAACATGAAGTAAAGAATTTGATCATGACGATTGTGGTACCACTTTCTTTATTTATCTGGTTTATTATAGCGTTTTTAGCAGATGGTAACTCATTCAGAAATTTACGTAATAATTATGATCCTTATTTTAAAGAGCAATCTACAATCAAAGTAGAGCAACCAGCACATGGTGGAGCGCATGGTGGTGGTGAAGCACATGGTGCTGCTGCAACACATGCTGATAGCGCTGCACAACATGCAGACACTACTGAAGTGAAGCATGAAGAAGCGAAACACTAATATATTTCTTTTCTATATTCGAAACCACCCCAACTTATTGGGGTGGTTTTTTGTTGTAACTTTACGCCAATCTATTTAATTAACTATTAGCATGTCAAAAAAGTCTATTTACGGTTTGTTAATCGCGCTTGTGGTTCCAATTGGCTGTTACTTGTGGCTTAAATCGGCTAGTGATACGGCTGTGACTATGCCGCGTCATTATTTATTAGATACGGTGATTAGTAAAACTGTAAAGGGTAAAACAATTGATGATAGCATTTGGCATACCACAAAAGATATTCGCTTAGTCAATCAATTAGGCGATTCTGTAAATCTTTACCAACAAACTGGTAAAATTATTATTGCTGACTTCTTTTTTACAAGCTGTGGAAGTATCTGTCCAAAGTTGACCCATAACATGGCCAAACTGCAACAGTCTTTTAGCCGTGGAGGCAATAGCCGTAAAAAAGTATTAGATACTAATTTTATACAATTCATTTCTTTTTCTGTTGATCCTGAACGTGATTCTGTTCCAGTGTTAAGAGATTATGCCAATAAAATGGGCGTGGCTTCTGATAATTGGTGGTTGCTTACCGGCAATAGAGATTCCATCTATAAGTTTGCATTTGAAGAAATGAAAGTGGACCAGTTTAGTACTGAGCCCGTTTCTCCTGACTTTGTTCATACGAGTAGGTTTGTGTTAATCGATAAAAAAATGCAAGTACGTGGTTATTATAACGGTTTAGATTCAGTTGCCATGTTGAAGTTGGCAAAAGATGTAGGCTACTTAATGTTAGAGAAAGATAAAACCAAGAAGAGTAAAATATTTCAAGATATCATTGACCTAAGTTGGTTATGGTTGGTGATTGCTTTATTAGTGTCTAGCTTTGTTTATTATTTTACTAAAACAAGATTAAAAAATTAAATATAATAAAATGTTGGATCCTGTATTAAAGAAGAACGATCAGCTCGCTTATGTTTTAATAGGCGTGTTTTCTGTTATAGTGTTTGGTGTAGTGACTTTTTTAAGTAAGTTCAGTTTGAATATTGAATTACCCTTTGATAAGCATATTTTTGCTTTGATCAACGCCTTGTTAAATACTGCTGTATCTATTTTATTAATTGCAGGATTGGTTGTAGTAAAACAAAAAAAATACCGTTTGCATAAGTCTATTATGATGACGGCAATGCTTTTATCGCTTTTGTTTTTAGTCACTTATATCGCCCATCATTTATTAGCTGGAGAAGCCAAATTTGGTGACGCAAATTTTGATGGCATGGTGGACGAGGCAGAAAAGGCTGTGCTTGGTAACACACGTCCTTTGTATTTAGTATTATTAGGAACCCATATTGTATTAGCTGCTACCAGTTTACCGTTTATTTTATTTACTGCCTATAGAGCTTTAACAAGTGATTTTGCGGCACACAAAAATTTAGCAAAAAAAGTATGGCCTATTTGGTTTTATGTAGCTGCAACTGGTCCAATTGTGTACTTAATGATTAAGCAGTATTATAATTAAAAATTTAACTCATTAGCTGGGTCCCAAAATAACTTTTTAAAGTCCAAGACAGTTTCGTTTTGGACTTTTATATTTTCTTTTTCTAGTAGTTCTTGCATTTTGGTAGGTGTCTCAAAATGCGCTTTACCACTTAACATCCCATTTCGATTGACCACTCTATGTGCTGGTACTTTTGGTTTTACTCCATGTGATGCATTCATGGCCCAACCAACCATTCTGGAACTGCCTCCTGTGCCTAAGTATTTAGCAATCGCACCATAACTTGTGACACGGCCTTTGGGAATTAATCGCACTACATCAAATACGTTTTGGAAAAAGTCTTTTGTCTTGGGTGTGTATTGCATGAATACTATAAATGTTTTTTTGTCTCCTTCATGTCTATATATTCTTCTGTATTCAAATCTGGCGCGGTTTTATTTGCGGCAGCCCTGATTAATTGCGCTCTTGTTTTGATAGGTTCAGGTACGGCATCATAATCAAATGGACAATGCTTACAAGCTTCGCCGCAGCAATAGCCTCTGCCTTCATGATAGGTCGCTGTAAATACCCATTTCCCATTTGAATCTATATAATAATGTACACCTTCAATCATACTTAAGTTAGAAATTCCTTTTTACTAATTTTAATTTTATGCAGTTTGTTTTGTCTACTATTCTTTTTTTGCTCTTGCAGCTTCTGCTTCCATTCTTAAAAGTTCACCTGCATCCATTGGGATATCCTTAATGGTTTCTTTTAATATATCATCGAGCGCTATTGGTAATTCCTTATCAATATTAAATTTAATATAGTGAATCTTGTTACTCTGTGCGATATCCAATCCTTCGTAATATGTTTTGATTAAACAACGTGGGTCAATGGTCGCTTCTGCGTATAGGTTGTCCGTTTTGTAGAGTAAGTTTAAACCATATAGCTCAATCACTTTTAATGTGAAATTATAGAGTAGGGGACTATCTGTTTTTAAATGAACAATTCCTCTTATGTCAATGCCATTGTTGTTTTTTGTTACCTCCTTTATATCTTTTGATTTCCCAACTCCGCCTTTTAAAAACTGCTGATATAATCTTAGAAATTTTGGGTGTGTTAATCGCTTTTTCGCTTTGGACCAACGTAGTTGTGGATCAGGGAAAGTGATCCATATTTCGTCTACTTCGTCTTTGGCAAAATAATTTGGTGTCAATTCAATTTGTGAACGAACAAAGGCAATATTCTTTAATCCTTCCTTATTAGCGATACTTGCCCCTTTCCAAATTCGGTTACCTTTTAAATCTACGCCAATAAAATTTTGCTCTGGGAACATCCTTCCTAAACCAACTGCATATTCGCCACGGCCACAAGCCAATTCTAAGGTTAGGGGCTTATTTAAAGCCATTTTGTTAGTTGGAGTTGGGTTAGTGGCTAACAATGTGTCATCTGATACTGCTAAATTTGCTATATCTATTGGACTTTTATTTTTGCCTAAGGCATCAAAAAATGCAGCCCATTTGCCTTGCATGTCCTGTGGATATTCTAATACATTTTCATATTCCTTAATTGCCGCGAATTTGATTAGTTTTTTCTGCCCCATGCTGCAAATATAAAGATTAGGAGCGCATTAATTGCAATGCTTTTTTAGCTACAATTGGCGCAATCGCAACACCCATACCACTCATTCTAACTGCACAAAATACATTCGGCTGTACTTCTTGAATAATGGGCTTTTTTATTTTACCCATACCCATTGTACCGCTCCACCTGAGTTCAATTTTTGGTTTTTTTGATCCTTTTGGAAGTATACGCTCCATCATAAATCGTTCAAGTACTTTTTGTATCGTTGTAGATGTTTCTAATGAATATGTTTTTTCATTCTTGAAATCTTTATTCCTTGCACCTCCTAACAATAATCGATTGCCTAAGTTGCGAAAATAATAATAGCCCTCATCAAAATGAAAACAACCCCTGAATTTTAAATTGGGAATGGGCTCCGTGATAAACACTTGACCCCTTGCTGGTTCCACATCTAAACTTGGAATGAGTTTTTTTGCGAATCCGTTAGTACATACCAATAACTGTTTCGCTTCTATTGGTGCTTCTAAATTTGTGTGTATGGTCACTCCTTTTGTATGACGCTTAAATTTTTTTACTTCGGTGCTAAACAATATTTGTACACCCTTTGATTGCACCGCTTTTTGCAAGGCCAATACTAACTTTGCCGAATTTAATTGGCCTTCTAATTGATTAAATGCAAGTGCTTCGATCCCTTGAAAGCCTAATTTTTTTTTCTCTTTAGTAGCATTCGTATAAATTGGTAAATATTTACCCTTCTTTTTGGGCGTCTTTAAAATTGGCGCGAGTACCTTATTTAAATAGGCGATATCCTCATCTAATTTTGACACATCATAAGAACCGTTTGATTCGAATAATTCGTAGCCTCCCCATTGATTGTAGTCAATGTCTTTTGCTTTGAATACTTTTTGTATGTGTTGTAGCCCATCATAACGCATCTTTACTGTTTCTAGCATAGCGGCTTCGCCCATTAACGCTACATCATATATCAATTCAGAAACACTCCCAAAACAAGAAAACCCTGCATTGCGTGTACTTGCACCTGAAGGAATTATACCTCGCTCTAAAATAGTAATATTAAGTTTTGGATTTTTTTGGATGGCTTCGTAAGCTGTCCATAACCCCACAAATCCACAACCTACTATCACCAAGTCCTTTGGTGCAAAATAAGTAGACTGTTCCCAAACTGATATCGCCATGATCTTGATTTTAGAATTCTAAGTTCCTACATTTTAGTGAAATAATGAGTTTCTATTTCTATAAATTCATTTTAGAATTATTTGATACGCATAAAAAAACCGCCCCAAATTGGGGCGGTTTAAAGTAGTTTAACTTTAATTATCTACCGAAGATATATCTTAGACCAATCTGTGCTTGCCATACGTCAAATACAGAAGAGTTCTTTTGATAAGTATCTTTGATCAATGTAGTTGAACCATCTAAATTCTTTTGTGTAGCTAATTTATACACTGGCTCTCCAGCTGCATTGATTGTGCTATACGCTAAGATTTGAGGGTTAGTAACTCTTTGTGATACACCCCATTTATTATTCAACATGTTACCAAAGTTCAAGATATCTGCTCTAAATTGTAAAGTATTACGTTTACCTTTTACTTTTACAAAGAACTCTTGAACAATAGAAAGGTCTATGCGGTGTAACATTGGCAATACAGATGCATTACGTTCTGCATATTGTCCTCTGTTTGCACTTAAGTACTTGTCTTGCTTAATATATGCTTCTAAAGCTGCTTGTTGTTGTGCTTCTGTGTATACTACGTCATTTGCAGTTGGAGTACCTCTTAATGCTGAATTCAAATCTGATTTTACAATATTAGCAAATTTTAAATCTGTACCAGCTTTTGGTATGAATATTAATTCATTGTTATTCACAAGGTCTCTGTTCATATCTCCAGAAATTGTGTAAGAATATGCACCTGCTTGTGATCCAATGTATCCAAGAGAGAAACTTGTTGATCCGCCAAACTCACCACCATAATCAATTCTATACCCAAATAAACCTACGATTCTGTTAGGAATATTGAAGTCTGAATTTGATAAACGTAAATCGTTGTTACCATTTACAGATCTTGCACTTGTCCAACTGCCAGAAGCAATTGAACCAGCACTCATGAAATCAGTTGCATTAGATGTAGTCCATGCTAATGATCCCCAAAGACCTTTTCTGTATGGCATTTCTAATTTAACTGTCATTGACTTATAGTCACCCTTATTTTTATTAGTTAATACAATAGCATTTGAAACATTATTGTTTATTCTTACTGTTGCATTTGATCCACCAAATCTTAATCTGTTGTCAACCCCAGTAAATTGTGCGATAGCACCATTTAAATTTGCATTGTAGTAATGTACAGCGTTTAAATTTTTATTGAATAAAAATTCAATAGTACCTACAAAACCGAATGGTAATTTTTGATCTACTGCCAAGTTTGACTTCCATACTTGAGGAAACTTATAGTTCTCTTCTGTTAAAGCAATATCAAATGTAGATGGTAATGTTGGCTTTGAAGGGATAAAGTATTTATTAGGGTCTGCTGTAAAACCATAGTTTGTTCCTTTATTATCACTATCAATATAGCCTGTTAATACACCATTATTGCCTATTTGGTTTGAGATAAATACATATGGAGGACGTCCAGTGAATACACCTGTTCCACCTCGTACTTGAGTTTTCTTTTCACCCTTAACATCCCAATTGAAACCTAATCTTGGTTCAAATAAGATTTGTGTCTTTGGCATTACACCAGTATTGAACTTTGCACCATTTGCAAAAGTCATAGCAGTGATTGCAGGGTTTTCAATGGCTGTATTTTCAAATCCAATCACAGCCATTCTTAATCCAGCTGTTAATTTTAAATCTTTGTTGTATTGGTATTCATCTTGACCATACACATCTAAACGAGATGTTTTTAACACTTGCATTGGATCAACCGCCCCTGGTAAAGCAGAATAACGGAATTGAGTAAGTGCTGGTGCAAAAGTAGATGGCGCACCACCTGCTGCAATGGATTGGTTCGCTGCAGTATAGAAATCTGCTAAGCTATTAAATACATACACTCCATTTGATGAAGGAAAGAACAAGTTGTTTGACTGGTACTTCTCAAAATTTACACCCGCAACAATTGTATGCTTATCTAAATACTTAGTTAAGTTGTTTGTGATATGAAATGTGTTGTAATCTAGTTTATTGCCTGGTGTAAATGGATCAAAACCAACTGAAGTCAAAGTAGTAGAACCAGACTTGATATCGATGGTTGGGAACTCTTGACTTCTGTATGCTCTATCTTCAATTTGCTTGTCATAACCAATGATCAAGTTATTGTGTAAAGTATTTGATATTTTACTGTTTAATTCAAGTACAATAGAACGTGTATTATCCATAATACCGTAACCGCTATTTTGGAAAGACATTGCTAATGCTGAATTAGTTCTGTTACCAAAACCTGCAGATTGTGAGTTAGATACGTTGATGTCTGCACTTGAGTTGTGATGTACATAACGTGCAGTTAATTTATGCATATCGTTAATGTTCCAATCTGTTCTAATTAAGAACTTCTCAGAAACAGTTGCATTATTGTATCCCTCCCAAGGGCCAGTAGTATAGTTGAACTTCTCTTGCATGAACTTAGATAAAGTTTCTAATTCTGTGTAGGTTGGTCTTGAAATCTGAGATCCAGATAATGGAGAACCAGTAGAAATCCAGTTTGTACCTGGCTCTGTTTTTTCTAATTTCTCGTAGTTTGCGAAAATGAACAATTTGTTCTTGATAATTGGTGCACCAATTCTAAAACCTCTTGTTTTTTCACTGAATTTCGAAGGAGTAACTTTTACACCATTTGCTTTATTACCATTATAAGTAGAAGAGTTATCTCTTTCTGTTTGGTAATAAGAACCTTCAATTTCATTTGTACCTGATCTAGTTACTGCATTGATACCTGCGCCAGTAAAACCTGATTGGCGAATATCGAATGGCGCAATATTTAATTGTAATTGCTCAATCGCATCTAATGAAATAGCTGAAGCACCTGTTCTACCTCCAGCCTGTGCAGAAGATCCTAAACCAAAACCATTATTAAATTGAGAACCATCAATGGTGAAATTATTTAAACGAGAATCTTGTCCACCAAAAGAAGCACCATTTCCATTTGAGTTGTATTTAGTAATACCATCAATTGTTCTTGCTCCAGTGATAGGGATATTCTGTAATTCTCTTCTACCAAATTGTTGTGCAGTTCCTGTTCTTTCTTTAGAGAATAAGCCGTTTCTATTGCTAGCAACTACCACTTCTTTTAAATCTGAACCAGCTGCAATTAATACAAAATCTACGTTTGTAGCCACACCTAAATTAGTGCTAAGCTCTGTTACTTGATCATTTTTGTATCCTACAAAGCTAGCCGCTACTGTGAATGGTCCACCCACTCTTACTGCTGGAAACACGAATGAACCAGATTTGTTTGTTACTGTTTTGTACGTTGTACCTGTTGGAACGTGCGTCGCAATGACTGATGCCCCAACTAATACTTCTTTCTTTTCGTTTACAACAACACCGGAAATGGTTGAAGTTGTAATCTGAGCAAAACTGAAGATAGTCATCATACAGCTTGCCAAAAACAAGATTGTTTTTTTCATTTGTTTGGATTTAATTTCTGAATTCGTTGCTTAAAATTGAACAAGTCCGGGGCGTTTTTTTAATTTGCCAAAAACATGTTAATTTTCTGGCGCAAAGCTACCTTGATTTCAACATTTTTCATTGCTTTTATCATATAAAAAAAGAAAAATTAATATTAAGTTAACCTTGAAAAAAGTATAGAACTACCCGTCGTTTTATATTTTAAAAAATATAGTAATAACCTCTTCATGCATAACAATTTTTTAATATGAAATTCTTTTTACCATTTTTTTCTTATTTGATGATCCATTGTATGTTGTTTGCTCAAGTAGAACAAAAAGCAACCTTAAATAACGAGCAATTATATCGTCCTGCTTTCCATTTTACCCCCTCCAAAGGTTGGATGAACGACCCCAATGGACTTATTTTCTTAAATGGCCAATACCATCTTTTTTATCAACATTATCCAGATAGCACTGTATGGGGACCCATGCATTGGGGACATGCAATTAGTAAGGACCTAGTTCAATGGGTGCATCAGCCTATTGCTTTATATCCAGATAGTATTGGAATGATTTTTTCTGGTTCTGCAGTTTTAGATCAAAACAATACTAGTGGCTTAGGGCGAGACGGCATCGCACCATTAGTGGCTATTTATACCCAACATAATATGTCAGGAGAAAAAGCGGGAAGATCAGATTTTCAGAACCAATCTATTGCATATAGCTTGGATGAGGGTAAAACATGGATTAAATATGCGGGGAATCCTGTTTTGAAAACACCCAATCTAAAAGATTTTAGAGATCCTAAAGTGATTTGGCATGCCCCTACCAAAAAATGGATCATGAGTTTGGCAGTGGCCAACCATATTGAATTCTATAGCAGCACTAATTTAATTCAATGGGTTAAAGAGTCAGTTTTTGGGGAAGATGTTTTTGCACATGGTGGTGTTTGGGAATGTCCAGATCTATTATCTTTTAAAGTAAATGAACAGACAATCTGGGTATTATTAGTGAGTATGAATCCCGGTGGTCCAAATAGTGGCTCGGCGACTCAATATATGGTGGGTGATTTTGACGGACATCGTTTTACGCCTTTCACCTCAACCATTAAATGGATGGATTATGGTCCCGATAATTATGCTGGTGTTACTTTTTCTAATCTAGCAGACAGAAAAGTGCTGATTGGTTGGATGAGTAATTGGAACTATGCGAATGTGGTGCCTACTGAAAAATGGAGAAGTGCTTTAACTATTCCAAGAGAATTAAGTTTGATCAAACAAAACACCAATTCTTCTGAATATCTTTTGACTTCTAATCCTGTGAAAGAAGCAGTAAAAAAATTTAAAAAAGTTGTGTCTAAAGAAAATGTGATAGTAGAGCAAGTATTATCTGTTGCATCAGTGAACGAGCATCAATCGAATTATTCAACATCAAAAAATTCGGCGATAACAAAAGTAATGCCTAATATGATTGATTTAGCTACGCTGCAAAAAACTAATTTTGAATTAGTATTATCAAATGAGTTCAACGAGAAACTAATTATAGGATTTGATGCAGTGAATAAACAGTTTTATATTAATCGAAAAAATGCAGGCATCAATCAATTCCATAAAGGATTCGCTGCTATCTCTACTGCACCTCGCTTTACTGATGATAGCAAATTGGACCTCACTATTTTTTTTGATAAAACATCTGTTGAATTATTTGCAGATGGGGGGCGTACGGTTATGACTAGTTTATTTTTCCCAACACATCCATTTACCCATTTGATATTGCAATCAAAAGACAAAATGAAATTTGAAAAATTAGATTTGTCAACATTTTAACTAAGTTATTGTTATACTTCTATGCAACATTTAAAAGCGGCTGATTGGCAATCTTGGGAAAGGTTTTTTAGAGCGAATTTTATTAATAGCTTAACCGGATTTAAGTCTGCTAGTTTAATTGGTACCATTAATGCGGCAGGCGTACCTAATTTAGGCATGTTTAGTAGCATGGTACATATTGGCTCTGATCCCGCCTTGATTGGTTACATTAACCGACCTATTGCAGCTGCACCGCATACACTTGCTAATATTAAATCCAATGGATGGTATACTGTAAATCATATCCAAGCTAGTTTTGTCGATAAAGCACATCAAACAAGTGCTAAATATCCGGATGAAGTGAACGAATTTGACGAAGTGGGTTTAACAGCCGAATATATTGAAGGGATCAATGTACCTTTTGTGAAAGAAAGTAAGGTTAAATACCTACTCTCTTTAAAAGAGATATTACCTATTCAATTAAATGATACTTTTTTAGTGATAGGTCAATTGGAGCAGGTGTTAATTGATCCTGCATTAACCCCTGCTTCGGATGGATTCTTACAATTAGATCAAGTTGGCACATTGACTAGCAATGGATTAGATGCTTATTATAGTACTCATCTAGTTGATCGATTTGAATATGCTAAGCCTGGGAAATGGGTAAAAAAAATATAGTTTGATCTATAAACTAGACCCTTCTATTTTTTGCCGTGAATCAAAACCTTAATTTTTATTCACTTTCTATAAAGAAATTATCTCCATAGGATTTAATTAAAATAATTTATTTCATTTTTTGGACGAATTACATGTAAGTTTAGAAAATGAAATACTTAAAGATTTTATACGTTCAAGTCCTACTTGGAATTATTCTTGGAATTGTAGTTGGCCTTTTATTCCCCTCTTTTTTTCAAACTGGCAAAATAATTAGTGATGTCTTTATTAGTTTAATAAAGATGGTGATTGCACCCATCATTTTTTTTACAGTGGTCTTAGGTATTACTGGCGCAGGTAATATGAAAAAAGTAGGCAGGGTTGGAGGTAAAGGCATACTTTATTTTGAAATTGTTTCTACTATTGCTTTGTTTATTGGTTTAGTAGTTGGCACATTTGTGCAACCAGGAAAGGGTGTCGTATTAGCCTCAACTAATAAAGACAAGGTGGCTGTTTATGTAGACCAAGGGAAAGATATGAACTGGGTTGATTTTTTTACACATATAGTGCCTGACAATATTATTGGTGCTTTTGCAAAAGGAGATATCATACAAATTTTATTTTTTAGTATCTTTTTTGCTGTTGGTTTGATGATGATCAAAAAGGGAAATGAAGGTATTATCAATACGTTTGGTGTCATTAATAAAGCGCTCTTTAATATTTTACATATTGTCATGAAACTTAGCCCAATTGGTGCTTTCGGAGGTATGGCATATACAATGGGCAAGTTTGGCATAGGTAGTTTATTGATCCTTGGCAAGTTCATGCTTACTTTTTATATCACTGTTATCATTTTTATATTTTTGATTTTAAATGGTATCATGCGTTATTATGGTTTTAGTTTGATTAAACTTTTAAAATACCTTAAAGAAGAAATATTTATTGTAATAGGTGCAAGTAGTAGTGAAGCGGTGTTGCCATCGGTGATGGAAAAATTGGAGCAAGCTGGTTGTGAAAAATCGGTGGTGGGTTTAATCATTCCTACTGGGTATAGTTTTAATTTAGATGGTACTTCAATTTACCTGAGCATGGCCATCATATTTTTGGCTCAAGTGTTTGATGTACAATTTTCTATTTCTCAACAATTAACCATTTTTGGTATTTTACTTATAACGAGTAAAGGCGCAGCAGGAGTAACCGGTAGTGGATTTATTGTTCTCGCTTCAACACTTGCTGCGATTAAAGTGATTCCGCTCGAAGGACTTGCATTATTGATAGGTGTAGATCGTTTTATGAGTGAAGCAAGATCGGTTACGAATTTTATAGGCAATGCTGTAGCCACAGTAGTCATCTCTAAACATGAAAAAGCAATTGATATGGTCACATTTAAAAAAGTAGTGGGTGTTTAATTAACTGAATAAATATTTTAAATTGAAACTATCATCACAAGAACTTCTTTATTATCAAAGCAAAGTCGCTTATTACAGAGACGAGCAGTCTTATAAGCGCTTATTTTTATACTTCCATCCGATATTGTACCGATTCTCGTTCAATATCCTTCAGGACAAATCTGTTAGCGAAGAAATTGTTTCTGATGTTATGTTAAAAGTTTGGCAAATGGGGAGTAAGCTTTCTCAGATCCAACATCTTAAACTGTATTTAATCACTGCTGTAAAAAATGCCTGCTTCACGCACTTAGCATCTAAAAAACATCAACAGTCTTTCAGTGAATCTATTGATAATGAAGATGTTAATTCCTGTAATGCGGACAATCCTGAACAACAATATATTTATTCAGAAGTCACTCAAAGAGTCAATGTGGTCATTTCCTCTTTGCCAATGAAGTGCCAATTGGTTTTTAGGTTAATCAAAGAAGAGGGTCTTAGCTACAAAGAAGTGTCAAAAGTGCTTGAAATCTCTCAAAATACGATTGAAACCCATATGAGGATTGCCTTGAGAAAAATCAGAATGGATCTACAACAATTCTTAAAATAGTCAAAATAGATAATTTATTTACTTTTTGTAAGTATGCTTTCACGGCAAACAGTCAAAATAGAGTCTTGATATAGTATAACAATGAATAAACAAACCGAACAATATTTTTTCGACCTATTAAGTTTAAAACTTTCAGGCGATGCTACTGAATCTCAATTAGCTGAGATATCGGCTATTTTACAAGCCAATCCATCTTTACAGTTCCTTTATGATCAAATGATAGAGCCGGTATATTGTGAAAAGGAAGCCGCTTCCCAGGCGGATCAAGCCTACGCTACCCATTTTGTTAAAATGCAATTGGCGGGGATGTTTGAGTTAGATAAGGAGGAGCTTAATGAACCTGTCTTGTTTAAAAATGCAAGTTTTACAAAACGTAAATTGGCATTTTTAGGTATTGCGGCAGGCATTTTTACGATCTTTTTTATCAATTACTCTATCAAATTGGATAAAAGCGTGACCAAGCAGAATGGCAACGCTTTTGTCAATGAAATTGTTACCAAAAGAGGTTCAAAATCTTCTATAAAATTACCTGATGGGACTTCTGTTAGGTTGAATACGGATAGTAGGTTGACGTATATGAGCTTTGCAGCTGGTAAAACAAGAGAAGTGACTTTAGAGGGTGAAGCTTATTTTGATGTGGCACACGATAGTAGCAGGCCTTTTATCATTCATACAGGTAAGATTAATATTAAAGTATTAGGTACCTCATTTAATGTTCGAAATTATCCACAAGACAAAGAATTAGAGACTTCACTCATAAAAGGTAAGATTGAAGTATCACTTGAGTCTAGACCAGAAGACATCATTATTTTGAAACCTACTGAAAAATTGATTATCGCCAAGGCTGAAGCAGAACTTTCTTCTGCAACGAAAGTGTCTAATGCTATAGATAATAAAGTGGTTTTAACCTCTATCACTTATTTAAGGCATGACAGCTTAGTCGCTGAAACTTCCTGGTTAAATGACAAGTTGGTTTTTGTGAACCAACCACTTGAAAAAATCGCACTTGAATTAGAAAGGAAATATGCAATTAATATAACATTCAGAGACGAAAAGGTAAAGCAATATAGGTATACAGGTGTTTTTGAAAATGTAAGTTTAGAAAAAGTGTTTGAGTTAATCAAATACTCAAAAAATATCAATTACAAAATAAACGATAAAAATATAATAATCGAATAATAAGAATAGTAAAAAACAATACTCCCTTGAATATTAAAAAGTAATAAATATTTTATAACAACGATTGATCTAGTAGCTTAACATTAACTAAAAAAGTAAACCTATGGAAAAAAAAGAATCTTTTCCAATCTCAAATTTTCTTTCGCATACCGCAAGGGCAATGAAAATTTCATTTTTATTAATTATCATCTCCATTCAACTTTCTGCGAAAAATTTTGCACAGCAAAAAATTTCGTTGAATACTGATAAAGCTGATATTCATACTGTTTTTAAAATGATTGAAAAACAGTCAAACTATCGTTTTTTTTATAGCAATGATGTCTTGCCAGCTAACAAGGAAGTTACGGCGCAATTCAAAGATGCTTACGTTGAGGTTATTTTAAATAAGATATTAGATGGACTGCCTGTTACATGGAAGTTTATGGATGACAAAAATATTGTTATTTCAAATAGACTTAGTAAAACAAATGTTTATGCAACTGCTTTGGCAGATACAGTAATTTCTGGAGTTGTTACAACTTCTGAAGACGCACTTCCACTTAAAGGTGTGAACGTGACTGTCAAAGGGTCTACCATTAAAACAACAACAGATGACAACGGGAAATATCAAATTAAAGTCCCTTCTGTCAATAGCACTTTAGTCTTTAGTTATGTTGGCTATTTAAATAAAGAAATAGTGGCAAGCAAGTCTAGCGACTTGAATGTGTCTTTGAAAGCAAATACAAATGCACTAGACGAAGTAGTGGTTGTAGGTTATGGTAAGCAAAAGCGAAAAGAAATTACAGGTGCCATTGCTAGTATTAATGAGTCTCAATTAAAAGAAATCGCGGTGAGTAGCTTTGAGAATGCTATTCAAGGTAGAGTAGCTGGTCTTGAGGTTTCTGTGCCATCTGGAGAACCTGGATCTGCACCGGTAATCAGAATTAGAGGTTCTGCTTCTATTTCTGCAGGTAATGATCCTTTGTATGTAATTGACGGTTTACCAATTTCAAGTAATACTGGTTTACAACAAAATATTGGTCAAAGAACAGAAGCTTATACGGTTCCTAAAATCAATCCATTTACTACGATTAATCCAAACGATATTCAGTCTATAGAAGTATTAAAAGACGCATCTGCTGCAGGTATCTATGGATCAAGAGGTTCAAATGGTGTGATCATGGTGACTACTAAAAAGGGCATTAAAAATCGTAAACAAGTTTCATTCAATGCATACACTGGTTTTAATGAAGCAATGAATCTGCCTAAATTGATGAATTCTGAAGAATTGATTCAGTACACAAAAGAAACTAGAAATAATAACTATTTACAAACTAATGATCCTACTAACCCTGCAAGTAAGACATATAATCCATTGTATAGTCCAAACTCTAATGCAGGCAGAGGTACGCAAGCGAACTTCCTTATTCCTGAAAAATATTTAAACTGGGATGGCACCAATACAGATTGGTTGGGTTTAGTACTTTCTAGAGGAATGGTTTCTAATTATAATTTGTCTGTAAGTGGTGGGAAAGACAATATGACTTATTATACCTCTGCTGGTTATTATACAGAAGAAGGTACAATAAAGGGTTCTAAGTTTGATCGCTATACTTTTAGAGCAAATGTAGTAGATGAAATTTCTCCTAAAGTTCAAATTGGTTCAAGTGTAAATATTGCGTTTACAGACAACAACCGTTTGCCAGCTAACGGTCCATATTTTGCATTGCCTCCTGGAATCATTTATGATGCCATGGTGCATTCTCCAGTAATCAAACCTTATTTACCAGATGGTTCAATTAATCAGTCTGATAACCAGAATCAATTAGGTGCTTACATGACGACAGCTAATAACCCATTAGCTACCATGGAAGCGATTAAAGAGAATATTAAGAATTTGCGCATTTTTGGTAACACTTACCTTAAGTATAATATTTTACCTGACTTATCTTTCAAAACTTATATTGGTATTGATTTAGATAATTATCAGCAGTCTTATTATAAAGGAGTGACTTTATTATATAGAGGTGCCACTAAACCAGATCCATTTGCAAAATCTAGTTCTTCTCAAGGTTTAAACTGGATATGGGAAAATACATTAGATTATTCTAAAACTTTTAACGACCATACTTTGACTTTGCTTGGTGGTTACACTGCACAAAAGCAAAACAATGATCTACAATTTATTCAAGCGAACAGTTTCCCAGATGACCAAGTTAAAACTATAAGTGGTGGTATTGTTACAGGTGGTTCAGCTGTAAAAGAGCAATGGACATTAGTTTCTGCCTTAGCAAGAGCCAATTATTCTTATAAAGACAAGTATTTGCTTTCTGCATTAATCAGATCCGATAAATCATCAAGATTTGGTAGGGGTAATCAAACCGGTGTATTCCCATCTGTATCTGCAGGTTGGAGAATTGATCAGGAAGATTTCATGAGTAATGTAAAATTCATTAATGAATTAAAATTAAGAACGAGTTATGGTTTTACCGGAAACTTCCAAATTCCTAACTATGGTTCAATTGGTTTATTAAATAATGCAAATTATGTACTTGGAAATACATTGATCAATGGTATCGGAAGATCTACATTGAACAACGATAAATTAAGCTGGGAGTCTAAGAAACAATTAGATATCGGTTTAGACTTCGGTTTGTTTAATGATCGTATTTATGGAGGATTTGATTATTACCATAGTATCACATCGGATTTATTGTTAAATGTGAATATTGCTTCTTCTGCTGGTTTTACAACAGCATTAACCAATGTAGGTGAAGTTGAAAATAAAGGGGTTGAATTTTCATTAAACACAAGAAATCTTGTTGGTAAATTCCAATGGTCAACAGATTTTAATATCAGTGCTAACCGAAATAAAGTTTTAAAACTTGGTCCTACCGGTGATCCTATTTTAAGTGTTGGTAGTGCAGGAGATATTAGACATATCACTAGAATTGGTGATCCAGTGGGTAGTTATTATGGTTACCAAGTGGTAGGGGTGTATCAAACGATGGAGCAAATTAAAGCAGCACCAAAAGATCTGTTAGTGGGTGCGGGTGGTGCTAGACCTGGTGATTTACAATTTAAAGATGTGAATGGAGATGGTCAAATTACTCCTTTGGACAGAACAGTATTAGGTAATTATATGCCTGACTTTACTTATGGAATCACCAATAAATTTAGGTATGCTAATTTTGACCTGAGCATTTTTGTACAAGGTGTTGAAGGAAGAGAGATTTTGAATTTAACACAACGTCATCTATTGAACGGTGAAGCGAACTTTAACTCTTATGCTGAATTTAATAATAGATGGGTTTCTCCAGAGCAACCAGGTAATGGTAAAATTCCTAGAGGAGATAGTAACTCAGGCTTGCATGGATTTAATATGAGACCTTCTTCATTCCAAGTTGAAGATGGATCCTATGTTAGATTAAGAAATGTAACCTTAGGTTATGAATTCCCAATCAAAGGGTTATCTAAAAAAGCAAGAGTTTATGTCACTGGTACTAATTTATTCATATGGTCTAATTATTTAGGTTTTAATCCAGAAGTACAGCAACAAGCTACAAATAACCTTGTTCCTGGTGAAGATTATGGAGCTTATCCAATCTCTAGAACTTTCTTAGTTGGATTTAACCTTACATTTTAATTAAAAAGAATAAATAAACTAATATGAAAAAATATATATTATACACCTTATTAATTCTTGTACATTCATCATGTAGCAAAGAATTCACAGAATTGACTCCAATTTCTGAAAGAAATATTCAATCTGCTTATAAAACAGAAGCTGATTTTGCAGTTGCCATTAATGGTGTTTATGATGCGCTTCAGTTGCCAGGTACTTATGGCAAAGTATACTTACTACTTAATGAAATGAGGTCTGATAATACTTTAAATGGCGGTGGCGCTAATGGTATTGCTGCTACATTGCAAGAAATTGATTTATTTAAAGAAATCTCCACTGCGACAGAATTATCAACGAGTTGGTCAGATTCTTATAAAGGCATCGCGCGTTGTAATATCATTTTGGATAAAATTGACGCATCCGTTGTCCCAGATGCATTAAAGAAAAGGTATAAAGGTGAAGCCTTATATATTCGTTCTTTATTGTATTTTAATTTAGCGACCATATTTGGTAATATACCAATGCAATTAACAGATGTAGCTTCTCCAAGTGATGTAGACTTAAAACAATATCCTGCAACTGAGGTGTATGCACAAATCATTAAAGACTTAATTGCTGCTGAGCCATTATTGCCGGCTAAATATACTGGTGCTGATCTTGGCCGTGTGACTAGTGGTGCAGTAAATACGCTTTTAGGTAAAGTATATTTAACGAATGGTGATAAAACTTCTGCAATCGCTGCTTTAAATAAAGTGGTTAATTCAAAAAATTATAGTTTAGTTACTGATTATGCAAAATTATGGGGAGCTGCAAATGAAAATGGTCCTGAATCAATCTTTGAAATTCAATATAAAACTGGAGGTCAAGGTGAAGGCAGTGGCTATTTTGAATATTTTGCATCTATTATTGGTAGAGCAGGTGGTGTAGGTGGAGGTAACACGCCTATGAATATGACGCCAGATTTATTAGCCTCTTATCAAACAGGGGATCAGCGTTATGCTAAATCAGTTTATAGAAATAACAAAATACCTGATACAACCTATTCTTTAAAATATATTACTACACAAACAACTACGTTTGATGGTGATAATAACTGGTATGTTGCAAGATATGCTGACGTATTGTTAATGTTAGCAGAAGCATTAGGCGAATCTGCTGAAGCTTATACTTACATCAACCAGGTTAGAACTAGAGCAGGATTAAGTGCAATTAGTGCAAGTACACCTGGTACGTTTACTCAAAAACTTTTAGCTGAAAGAAGATCAGAGTTTGCATTAGAGAATCATCGTTGGCAAGATCTTGTAAGGTTAGGTGCCGCTAAATCAACCATGGCAAAACATTTAAGTATTCAAGAATCTGAAGTAAGATTGTTATTTCCGATTCCTCAAAAAGAAATTGATGTGGCAAATGGTAAACTTGTTCAAAATCCAGGATTATAATTTATATCAATAAAAAATATTTAAAATGAAAAAAATCTTATTCGCATCTGCATTATTCGCTTTGGTATTCCATTTGAATGCAAATGCACAAACTACGGAAGACAAAAGAATTAGAGTAGTAGCTGTTTTTGCGCATCCGGATGACGCAGATTCTAAAATGGGCGGTACGGCAGCTTTATTAGCTAAAATGGGTGTTGCTGTTAAGTTTGTCGCTTTGACAAATGGTGACGCAGGTCACTATGCTCAGGGTGGAGGTGTGCTTGGTCAGAGAAGAAGAGAAGAAGCACAACGTGCAGCAAAAAAATATGGTATTGATGAATATGTTGTATTGAACAATCATGATGGTGAGTTATTACCTGACTTGAATGTTAGAATGCAAGTGATTCGTGAAATTAGAAAATGGAATGCAGATGTAGTTTTAGGTTTGCGTCCAAATGATTATCATCCTGATCATAGAAATGCTGGAAAGTTAGTGGAAGATGCATCTTACATGGTGGCCGTTCCAAATGTGGCTGCTGATGTACCTGCTTTAAAAAAGAATCCTGTGTTTTTATATATGCAGGATAATTTTAAAAAGCCAAATCCATTTAGTCATGATATCGTTATTGGTATAGATGAAGTATTAGATAAAAAAGTTGATGGTTTAAATGAACATACTTCTCAAATGTATGAGTGGTTGCCGTGGATTGGTAATGGTGGAGAAGTGGATCCTAAAGTTCCAACTGATCCTGCTGAAAGAAAAGCTTGGTTAAAAAGTCGTTGGATGAGTAGAAATATGTCTCCAGCACAAAGAGCAGGATTAGCTAAATGGTATTCTCCAGAGAAGGCTGCTAATTTTAAATATGCAGAATCTTTTGAAATCACTGAATATGGTGCACAACCAACTGATGCTGATATTAGAAGATTATTCCCAATGTTGAATAACAAATAACCTAAATCTTATAATTCCTAGCCTTGGGCTTGCTAAGGCTAGGAATTTAAATTGCTAAAGTGAAAAAAAATTACCTGATAGTTGGCTTGGTCTTGTTGACATTTTTTGTCATCTCTTTTTTGACCAATATTATTGGCCCGCTTATACCAGAAATAATTAATACTTTTAGTTTAAGTTTAACTTTAGTTTCGTTTCTTCCTTTCGCTTTTTTTATTGCTTATGGTATTATGTCTATTCCTGCTGGAGTAATGACAGAAAAATTTGGGGGAAAATTTGTCATGTTATTTGCATTCGGTATTGCCTTTTTAGGGGCATTGCTTTTTGGCTTATTTCCGCAATATAAAATGGCTATTGTTTCCTTGTTTTTAATCGGATCTGGAATGGCTATGCTGCAAGTGGTGATAAATCCTCTTTTAAGAACAGCAGGTGGCGAAGCAGAGTTTTCTTTTTATTCTTTGATGGGCCAGTTGTTTTTTGGACTGGCTTCCTTTATTAGCCCTCTTGTTTATACCTATTTATCTCAAAATATAAGTACGAATAGAAATCTTTTATTTGAGTTATTGAATCAAGTGGTTCCAGCAAATTTAACTTGGGTTTCATTTTATTGGGTTTTTTCAGTTATTTCTTTAATAATGATTGTTGTAATTGCCCTATTTAAATTTCCAAATATTGAATTAAAAGAAGAAGAAAAATCGGGTGCACTTAAAGTGCATATTGAATTATTAAAAAACAAAACGGTCATACTTTACTTTATAGGTATATTTTGTTATGTAGGTTCTGAGCAAGGCGTAGCTAATTGGATTTCTCAGTTTTTATTTATCTATCATGCTTTTGATCCTCAAACTGTTGGCGCACAGGTGGTTTCTTGGTTTTGGGGCATGATGACTGCTGGAACTTTTGTTGGATTAATTCTTGTGAAACTTTTTGACACAAGAAATATATTAATTCTATTTACTGCATTAGCTATTTTCTCTTTATCTATTGCCTTATTTGGAGGAGCGGGTATTTCTTTATACGCTTTTCCAGCTGTTGGTTTTTTTATTGCAGTCATGTACCCAATCATCGTTTCATTAGGTTTGAATTCACTTTCTGTTCACCATGGATCTTTCGCAGGAATTTTAATGACAGGAATATGTGGTGGTGCAATTATTCCTTTAATAGTTGGTATTCTTGGTGATCATTTTACACTTAAGTACGGCATGTTATTCTTATACATCACTTTTGGCTATATTTTATCAATCGGAATTTGGGCTAAACCATTAATCAACAATAGTCAAATCAAATAATCGTTTCCTCCAAACTGTATTATCAAAAATTTATTATGAAAAAAATTTTATTGTTCATTCTGCTACTTCAATTAGGCATCATTGGCAGCCTTCTAGCTGCTGAAAAAATTCCATTAGTTATTGAGAAAAATATACCTGGCGCACCCCAGTTACTTGGTATTCCTTTCCCTAAAGACAAATTACAATCTAGTGATCAAGTAAGGGTATTGAACGCCTTGGGTCAGGAAATACCTTCACAAATTACTATTGTGAATACATGGGAACCAGTTTCTACAAGTGTTAAATGGATCTGGGTATTCTTTTTTTCTGACAATCAAAATAAATATAGTTTGGAATTTGGTTCGGATGTTGTTCGTAAAGAATTTACCGGTGATAGAGTAATTGTTGAAAATAACCAAAGACCTTATGGCAGGGTTCGTGTGAATACTGGCCCATTGCAGTTTACTATTAACAGATTAGGTGGAGGATTTTTAGATAAAGTAGAGTTGGATCTAGATCGTGATGGATTTGATAATAAAGATTTAATTGCTGAGTCAAGTAAATCTAGTGGTACTTTTTTGAATATTTTAGATCAATCCGGTATTGATACATCTAAAGTAAAAATAACGCACACTGTTCAAGAAAAGGGTTCTGGTCCTTTACATGCTATAATAAGAATTGAAGGCGATTACTTGTATAATAAAAAAGACAATAATAGTGCTCCCTTTGTAATGAGAATTCATGCCTATGCTGGCAAGTCTTATGTTAAAGTATTGCACACAATTATTTATACTGGTGAGCCTGATATGCATAAAAAAGCAGTAGGTGAATATGCTTCTATTGCTACTCAAAATAAAAGCATTGTAGATGAAAATGCTTTAAAAAATGATCCAGGTTGGATGATTCCGAATGATCAAATTAGTTCGGCAGGTTTTCAATTAAAATATTTTTTGAACGGAGACAAACAATTTAAAACAGGTCATTTTGATGGCACATGGACTGCGCCTGGAGTTGAAAAAACAATTGAATTGAATAGCCTTAAAAATGAGTCAATTTCACTTGTTCAAACTGGTCCTAATGTAAACAGACTACCAGCTTTGAATACTACTACGCCTACAGTTCAAACAAATGGATTTGAGGGCAGTTTAAAGCTGAATCAAAAAGAAGTGTTTAAAAAAGATAAAGCATCAGGTTGGATCACCCTTTCTGATAGCAAGTGGGGAATTGGAGTGGGTATACGTAACTTTTTTGAGGAGTATCCTAAAGAAATAGCTATTCAAGGGGACAGTAATTTCTTATACACCTATATATGGTCGCCAAGTGTAACACCCATGGCTTTTGCAAGAGCAACAGGGATGCCGGACAGCGAGATGTTAGGCAATTTTGCACAAGGATTAGCTAAAACAACTGAAGTTGTTTATGATTTTTTTGATGCTAAAACACCACATAATGAAATCCTAAATCAGTTTAATTATTTTTTAGATCCTCCTGTCACCCACGCAAATCCTGAATGGTATGCCAAGAGTAATGTTTATGGTGATTTTTCAATACGTTCTGATAAAAATCCAGAATTAGAAAGAGGCCTTGATTATAAATTTGAATGGATGAAATTTAATCAAAAGTGGGAACCTTGGTATGGCATGTTAGACTATGGAGATTTTCAAACCTATTATATTAAGAACAAGTGGAATACCTGGACGAATAATGAACCTGCAAATGATTTCATGTGGTGGATGGAGTTTATGAGAACTGGTAATAGAGATTATTATATTACTGCCCAATCTAATTCGGCACATGCCATGGACGTGGATAATATTCATTGGCCTGCACCTAAAAGATACCTTGGTGATACGAATAATTCTGTTGACTTTTTTGACAACAAGGAATATGGTAGCATTGGTGCAAGTCCTTACGTAGGAATGGGAAGAAGACATGCTAATCAACATTTTACTTCTTTATTGTCTGCACACGTTTGGGTTCAAGGATGGATTGCATCTTATTTATTGACTGGTAACCACAGGGCACTTGATGTTGCTGAGCAAACAGGTGACTTGTATTTAAGAAGAATATGGGGCGATCATGATTTAAGAGGAAGAAGGTTGTATTTATCTGTTTGGAATTTATCTGAAATTTATGATGTTAATAAAAAAGATAAATATTTAACCGAACTGAAGGATCGTGTAAAAACGATGTTAGAATTACAAAAATCCTCAGATCAAGGTGGAAGTTTAGTGCTTGATCGTTATGGGTATTCTCAAATTTATGTTTCTCATGGTTTATATAAATTCTACCAAATGACTGGTGATGAAACAATTAAAAAAGCGCTAATTACACATGCAAAATGGCAGAAAGATAACCCTTCGATTAATCATCAAATGGAATCATTATTAGCGACACTTCATGGCTTATCAATTGGCTATGAGTTTACTAAAGATCCAAGCTTCTTAAAAGAAGCGATTAAACGGGCTCAAAATTTAATCACTGATAAATTGCCGATGAATTTTAATCAATATAAAAATCAAAAAGATTTATCTGATGCACTAGAGAAAGTAAGTCACTTGCCTGATGATAAAGAAAGCTTTAGAAGAGAAGCAATTTGGAAAATTACTAATGGATTGCGCATTTTTGGTTGGACACATATGTTTGGAATTCCTTATTTGCAGAGTAAACTTGAAAAGACAAACATGACAGTCAATTCTAAGTAGCATTTTAATTGGTTTAATAAGCACAAAAGAAACAACTATAGATATAGACCTCTATAGTTTGTTTCTTTTTTTATTTCTAACTAGTTTAGGTATTTTTACCTACTTATACTACTAGTAATTCAATTAGTATTAAAAAAAATAATTATGGCTCTGCTTAAAAATAGTGTCTATTTTCTTCTATTATTAGTTATTCCATTTTGTGTCGAAGCACAAAAAGTTCATTTAATCAAAGAAGGTCTATGGCGTGGTGTTATTCAAAGAACTGATGGCAGAACGGTTGCTTTTAGTTTTAAAGCAGCATCGATAAATGGTAAATTATTGATTACCATACATAATGCTGATGAGACTATTCTTGTAGAGGATATTAGTTCTCTCCCCAAAGATTCTTTACTTATAACACTCCCTTTTTTTAATGCAAGCTTTGAAGTAAGTGCCATTTATCCTGAAAGATTAGAGGGTTATTATGTGAAAACGCTTAATGGCAAAAAGACCAAAGCTTTATTTACTGCATTTTGGAATGAGCCAAGATTCACTAGATATCAGCAACCTAGTTTTAATCCATCTGGTATTTGGGATGTTGTTTTAACGAATAACTTAACGAATAAACAAACTATATCTGTTGGTAATTTTAAACAATCATCAGAGGGGATTGTCACTGGATCTTTTTTAACACCTACTGGTGATTATCGTTTTTTGGAAGGGCTAGTTTCTGGTGATACTTTAAAGCTATCAGGTTTTGATGGAGAGAGAGTAGTCTACTTTGAGGGTATTTTTAAGAATGATAGCACTATTGACAGTGCGACTTTAACTGCTGGTTTTGGAGGTAGTTCTACTTGGAAAGCTAAAGTAAATCCTAAAGCTGTTTTGCCTGATGAATACGCTTATTCAAAAATGAAGCCAGGTAATACTAGGCTTGATTTTAAATATAAAGATACCGATGGTCAAATGGTTTCAATCACTGATGAAAAGTATAAAAACAAAGTTGTTATTATTCAATTGTTTGGATCTTGGTGTCCGAATTGTATGGATGAAACAAAATTCATGACACAATTTTATAAAAATAACAAAGCGCGTGGGCTAGAGATAATTGCTTTGGCTTACGAAAATTATGAAGACGCTAAAGAAGCCAACATCGCTTTAAAAAAATATAAAAAACAATTTGGTATTACCTATCCAATTTTGCATACTGGTGTTGGACCAAGTGATCCATTAAAGGCTGAAAAAACATTGCCTCAGTTAGATAAAATTGCAGGCTATCCATCTACCATTTTTATTGATAAGAAGGGGGAGGTTAGAAAAATACATACTGGATTTTCTGGTCCTGGAACTGGTGAATTTTATCAAGCCTATATCAATTCTTTCAATAAGCTAATAGATGAGTTGGTTGCTGAACAATAGTTTTATAATAAATATCCAATTCAAATAAAAAAGCCCCTATTACATTGATTAACAATATAATAGGGACTAAAAGTAGCTGTAGGGGGAGGGGTCGAACCTCCAAGGGGCAGTTAGCTATAACACAAAGTTCAGTGGTCGACCCTGGT
>CAZBJP010000019.1:0-25687 GCA_964492205.1 uncultured Sediminibacterium sp. | reverse complement strand
GGTTAATTTATTCCATCTTCCATCACTCCATAAACTATGCATTGGATTCACTAATTCGATGACCGAAATATATTGGTCTAACAATAAACCTTCATAATCAGGCGTACCCAATTGATGTTGTTTGTAATCTGGATAAATTGAAGTGTTGATATAAGTGACAACACCATTTAGTAAAGTATAACAACGTTTTAAATCATGTACTTCTTTTTTGCCGTCAATGTGATCAATTAAAATTTCAAGTGGTGCTTCGCCATCATCTAAAGTGATAAAATCGTAAAATTCAAATACCCTAGGATCTGATAAAGAACGTAATTCAGTATTAGCAAAGCCACCACCCATCGCCACTTTAATTTTAGGATAATGTTGCTTAATCCACTGCCCACATCTCAAAGAGGTATATAAATTACCTGGAAAAGGAACAGTAAGGCAAACTAGTTTAGGAGCTGTTTTTTGAATATGTTTTTCTAAAATTGATAATAAAATAGTATCTAAATAAGTTGGTGGCGCATTCAAAGCCTCATACAAACCATCAAATGAATTAGCCGATCGCCCAAGACTTTCTGCATAACGACTGAATCCAAAATAAGGATCGATTGACTCCTTGATTAAATTACCCAAATCCTCTAAATACATCGTAGCAATATGTTTTGCTTTATCTTGCTTCCCCATAGCGCCAAAAGCCCATTGGAGATCATCTAATTGTTCAAAGGCACTTGCTTCAGGCAAAAATGAACGAGAACAAATTAAATGAGCTATAGTATCCAGCTTGCCTTGTAGAAATAAAATCACTTGATCAATCGTGTTAATATAATTATGTTTTAAAGCAAGTATACGCTTGGAATTAGAATTCAATTCTAATGAATTAGATTCTATACAATTAAACAAATTAATTAACCCTGCTTTACTAAATACCGCTAAAGTAACTTCAATACCCAAATCCGTTTGAGCACTAGGAATACCTTTAGTATTAAAGAACCCTTTTAAATAAGCAGTTGCTGGATACGGCGTGTTCAACTGCGTAAATGGAGGTGTGATTAATAAAACAGGTGATTGCATATGCCTATTTTACCGTTTTCATTTGAATAATGTCTACTACAAATGCAAAAGCCATAGAAAAATAAATATACCCTTTAGGTATTTCTAAATGAAAACCTTCTGCAATCAAAGAAATGCCTATCATCATCAGAAAACTTAACGCTAAAATTTTAAAAGAAGGATGCTTTTTAATGAAATAGCTAATTGGCTGAGATGCAAATATCATAATCACTACTGCTACTATAACAGAGGTATACATCACCCATAGTTCTTGCGCCATACCAATAGCCGTTATAATGGAGTCAATAGAGAAAACAAGATCTAATAAAATAATTTCCATTAATAATCTTTTAAAGCTACTTGTTTTTGGAACAACTGGTACTTCACTTTGATTTGCTAGTTCTGTTTTATGGTAAATCTCTACTGTACTTTTATAAATTAAAAAGACTCCCCCCGCAATTAGAATTAATCCTTTGCCTGAAAATGCAATTTCTGCAATGGTAAATAAGGTTTGATCAAGTTTTAAAATCCAAGAAATTAAAGTTAACAGAATCAATCGCATCATCATCGCCAAACCCAATCCCCAATACCTGAGCTTGCTTCTTTGATGATCTGGTAATTTATCAGATAAAATAGAAATGAAGATAACATTATCAATACCTAAAATCACTTCTAAGAGAATTAAAGAAATCAAAGGAATTATTGCGTCTAACATATAAGCGTTTTTATAAATACAAATATAGGTATAGAATTTCTTAGCAGCGTTCTGAAATTTTATTTATAAACTTAAATGAAGTGACAACTATTAACAAAAAATATGAAACAATATAGACTAATAAATAAAATCAACACCATGGAAGCAGGAAAAGCAGCATTAGGCGTTATCGCGGGTATTGCAGCAGGTGCATTATTGGGCATATTATTTACACCAGCTAAAGGCAGCGTTACTAGAAGAAGAATGCTTCATAAAGGAGAAGAGTACGTAGATGATCTAAAAGAAAAATTTGAGGATCTACTTGAATCTGTAACAGAAAAATATGATGACTTAAAAAGGACGGTAGCACATAAAGCCAGGATTAAAATTTTAACAAAAAAAGTATACATGCCCAGCAACACAATCACCATCGAACCAATATTTAGAAACATTGAACAATATTCAACAACATTTAACAGCATTTCTAGATCAATTTAATCCTTTCAAAAGAATCGAAGTGGCAATCAATTCAATCACAACATTGACTTTGTCTTACTTGCTATTCAAAAGCCTTTGAAAAGACGTATACTAAATACATATAATAAATTTTAAATTATTTAATAATATGAAAACCAATAAACTAAAAAATATTTTGCTTTATTTTAAAAATTGATTTCTAATTATATGGATTTTGCTAAAGTAGCACAAAACTTAGTACTTTTGTGCCGAAAATGGCAAGCATTACAGACATAAAATGGACTAAAATCATACTAATCATTTTGAGCTTACAATTGCTCAACTATAGTTTTGTGCTTCCATATGTAGTCTCTTATGCTTCATCTGACGGAGTAAGTACAACTAAAAATGATGCAATTGTAGCACATGCACTTGAAGATTTATTTCATTTAGGAAATCAAGGTAATAATGGACAGGATGAAACTCCATTAGATTCTGACGATTTAAGTGTAGAAAAAGAAGTTGAATTGCATGTTTTTCATCAAGTAAAAAAAGAGTACCTAATTCTAGGTAATTTGAATCTTCAATATGTCCTTTACAATAAAATAGCTGCTTCTATTCATCAGCCAGAATTAAATACACCACCTCCCAAAACGGCCTAGGAACAAATTCATTTCTTTTTCTGAAACTCCTTTTCGGTAAACTGTTTTATTATTTTTTATTTTATTTAAACTTCATTCAATGATTAGAATTGCATTGTCAATTATTGTATTATTCACTTTGTTATCTTGTAAAGAAACAACACAAAAAACTGCAATTAAAAATTACCAAGTTGTCAATCCACTTATAATAGATACTACTTATGAGCGGGAATATGCAACTACTATTAATTCTCTACAAAATGTAGAAATTAGAAATAAAGTAAGGGGCTTTATAGAAGATATAAATGTGGATGAAGGTCAAAAAGTGACCAAAGGGCAGGTATTATTTTCTTTAAATAGTAAAGAATTAGAACAATTGATAAAAAAGGCAGAAGCAGCTGTTCAAAGTGCTAAAGCAGAATTAAAAGGAACCGAAATTGAGTACGAGAATACCAAAAAACTATTTGAAAAAAATATCGTTGCTAAATCTGAACTGGATTTATATGCCACAAAAGTAGCACTCAATAAAGCAAAAGTGAATGCTGCTGTTGCTGAAAAAGAACAAGCAGAATTGCATTTTCAATTTACAAAAATTAGAGCTCCTTTTAATGGTGTAATCAATCGTATTCCCTATAAAAAAGGTAGTTTAGTGGATGAAGGTGCATTATTAACTTCAATATCAAATAATGAGTCCGTTTTTGCATATTATAATGTTTCTGAAATTGATTATTTAGAATATGTACAATCAAAAAATAAGTTAAATAAAGTAAAACTAGTACTTGCAAATAATACAGTATATCCGAAATTAGGCATCATTGAAACTACTGAATCAGAATTTGATGCCTCTACGGGCAATATAGCTTTCAGAGCAAAATTTCCAAATGAAGAAAGAATTTTAAAGCAAGGTTCAAGTGGTAAAATACTTGCACAATCACATTTTAAAAATGCCATTTTAGTACCTCAAAAAGCTACATTTGAAGTTCAAGGTAACATCTATGTATATATCGTAGATGCTCAAAATAAAGTTATCATAAAAAAAATCGAACCAGTCGTTCGTTTATCTAATTTTTATGTGCTAGAAATTGGATTGAAAAAAACTGATAAAATTATTTTAGAGGGTATACAATCAGTAAAAGATGGCGACATAATTAAGCCAGAGATAATTCCAATGCCAAGTTTTTAAAAAATACATAATTAAATAAAATGACTTTAAAATTCATACATAGGCCAGTTTTGTCTATTGTCATTTCGATATTTATACTTCTCTTAGGTATAATTTCAATGACTCAACTACCTATTACTCAATTTCCAAATATTGCTCCACCTGAGGTAACTGTAACAACAAAATATACAGGAGCAAACGCAGAAACATGTGTAAAAG
Source organism: uncultured Sediminibacterium sp. (assembly GCA_964492205.1). Taxonomy (GTDB): domain Bacteria; phylum Bacteroidota; class Bacteroidia; order Chitinophagales; family Chitinophagaceae; genus Sediminibacterium. Next base: position 21,480 of record CAZBJP010000019.1, on the reverse strand, counting down.
CAGTTGTCACTCCTTTAGAAAGAGCGATTAATGGCGTACCAGGCATGTCTTACATGTCATCAGTATCTGGTAATGATGGAACAAGTGTTATTTCAATCGTATTTAAAGCAGGAACTGATCCTGAACTAGCTGCGGTTAATGTTCAGAATAGAGTTTCATCTGCATTAGACGAACTCCCACAAGAAGCTGTGAAGGCGGGTGTGATTGTTGAAAAAGTGCAAAATAGTATGTTGCTTTATATCAATTTGTTAAGTAATGATACAAATATTGATGAAAAGTTTTTATACAACTTTGCTGATATTAATATTTTACCAGAATTAAAAAGAATTGAAGGCGTTGGATTTGCTGACATTATGGGTATGCGTGAATACTCTATGCGAGTTTGGTTAAATCCTGTAAAAATGACAGCTTATAACGTATCAAGTCAAGATGTAATCACAAGTTTACAACAACAAAATATTGAAGCAGCACCTGGCAAAGTAGGAGAAAGTTCAGGGAAAAAATCACAATCACTTCAATATGTATTAAAATATATTGGAAAATTTAATACAGAAGAGCAATATGAAAATATTATTGTCAAAAGTACTACTAGTGGTGAAGTATTGAAATTAAAAGATATCGCTGAAATAGAATTAGGCTCTCAGGAATATGATGTGATTTCGAAGGAAAATGGTAGACCATCTGCTGCTATTTTATTAAAACAACGTCCTGGAACCAATGCAAATGAAGTAATTAAAAATATCAAAACTCGAATGGATGAATTGAAGCAGGGATTTACTGCTGATATTGATTATACTGTAAGTTATGATATTTCTAATTTCCTAAATGCTTCCATGAAAGTTGTATTCAAAACTTTACTAGAGGCTTTTTTATTAGTTTCATTAGTTGTATTTATCTTTTTACAAGACTGGAGATCTACATTAATACCTGCATTAACAGTTCCAGTATCTTTGATAGGTACCTTTTTATTCATGCAATTCTTCGGATTTTCGATTAACCTAATTACCCTATTTGCATTAGTATTAGCAATCGGAATTGTTGTAGATAATGCTATTGTAGTAGTTGAAGCAGTGCACTATAAAATGACAACATTTAATATGAGCGCTAGCAAAGCAACAGACCATGCAATGAAAGAAATTACTGGGGCGATCATCGCTATCACATTGGTTATGTCAGCAGTATTTATACCTGTTTCATTTATTTCTGGACCAACTGGTATGTTTTATAGAGAGTTTTCCATTACGATGGCTGTTTCAATTGTTTTATCTGGCATAGTAGCATTAACTTTAACACCAGCGTTGTGTGTGTTACTTTTAAAACCACACAATCATACAACTAGTTCCAATAATTGGCTAAATCGTTTTTTAAAGGTATTTAATAATAAGTATGAAGGAGTTGAAAATAAATTCCAAGTAATCATTGAAAAAATATCACCAAAAAGAGTACTTATTTTTGGTGTATTAATTTTATTTGCTTTTTTAACAGGTTTACTAGGGAAAGTCATACCAAGTGGATTTATACCAAATGAAGACCAGGGAACTATCTATGTAAATGTAACGGCTCCATCTGGTGCAACTTTAGAGCGAACAGAAAAAGTGGTTGATGAAATTCAGAAAGTGGCCAATAATATGGATATGGTTTCTTCTGTTTCTACTTTAGCTGGTTTCAATGTACTCACAGACGGAACTGGTGCGAATTTCGGCATGAATTTAATTAGTTTAAAAAACTGGGATGAGAGGAAATTTTCGGATCAAGAAATCATAGCTTTGCTAAGAGATAAAACAAGCTATATCAAAGATGCCAAAATTGAATTCTTTACTCCACCACCTGTTCCTGGTTATGGAAATGCAAGTGGTTTTGAATTAAGATTATTAGACAAAACCGGAAAAGGAGATTTGAAAGCATTTGAAAAAGTAACCAATGACTTTGTTGCTGAATTAAATAAGGAAGAAGCCATTACTAATACCTTTACCTCCTTTGATGCATCCTTCCCTCAATACATGGTTAAAATTGACTATTTAAAAGCGGCACAAAAAAATGTCATTGTTGATGATATATTAAATACACTTCAAACTTATTTAGGTAGCGACTATGCAACTAATTTTATCAAATTTGGCCAATTGTATAGAGTTATGGTTCAAGCGGCTCCAGAATTTAGAGCACACCCAGAAGACGTGTTAAAATTAACCGTAAAAAATAAAAATGGCGAAATGGTTCCTGTTTCCACTTTTGTAACCATTGAGAAAATATATGGTCCTGAACAAGTAACCAGATATAATATGTACCCTTCTGCAATTATCAATGGAGAACCAGAGCAAAAATTTAGTAGTGGTCAAGCGATAGATGCCATAAAAGCTACAGCAAAAGCAAAATTACCTAAAGGGTACGATTTCGACTGGGCAGGTTCATCAAAGGATCAGGCCAATCAAGGTAATGAATCAATAGTGATCTTTATGATTAGTTTATTGTTTATCTATTTACTACTATCTGCACAGTATGAAAGTTTTTGGCTGCCTATGCCTGTTATTCTCTCCCTGCCAACTGGCGCAGCAGGTGCATTTTTCTTTTTATACATGATGGGGCTAGAAAATAATATTTATGCTCAAATTGCGATTGTAATGCTAATTGGCTTGCTTGGCAAAAATGCTATCTTAATTGTAGAATTTGCAGCCTTAAAAGAAAGCGAAGGAAAAACACCATTAGCTGCCGCAATACATGCAGCAAAAATAAGACTTAGACCCATTTTAATGACTTCTTTTGCGTTTGTTGCTGGATTGATTCCTCTATTACTTGCTAGTGGCGCTGGAGCAATAGGAAATAAAACAATTGGTGCTACTGCAACTGGAGGAATGTTATTTGGAACCGTATTTGGTGTGATTATCATTCCAGGCCTATATGTGGTTTTTGCAAAAATTGAAGCCAGAAGACACAAGAGAAAAAATGAATTACCCATCACAGAAAAAATTTAAAAATGGCTATAAATAAAATTGGTTTTTTAATTGTAATACTGACATGGGTAGGTTGTACAACACCATCCACTTTAGTTCAAATAAATAAACAACCTACTCTACCAACTGGTTTTAGTAGTGAATCAACAAACAACCAACAAGACACAATTATTTGGAGTAAAATTAGCAAAGACAGTATTTTAAAAGCACTTATTGACACTGCTATTGAAAATAATAATGAAATACAAATTGCATATCAAAAAATTGAACTAGCTAGAAGTCAGCGTCAATTTACAAAAGGGAGTCTATTGCCACAAATAGGCATCAGCACAAATGGTTCTATCAAAAAATTTGGCCTTTACACGATGGATGGAGCAGGCAATATCGTAACAGAAATGACTCCAGGAAAACTAATACCCATTGATTTACCAGATATGTACCTTGGTATACAAAGTACATGGGAAGTAGATTTAAGAGGTAGATTGAAAAATTTAGACCAAGCTGCGCTTTCTAGATTCTTCGCTAGTCAAGAAGGGTTTAAGTTTGTAATTAATAGTTTAGCTACTGATGTAGCCATATCTTATTATGAGCTCTTGGCTCTTGACAATGAACTAATTGTCATAAGAGAAAATGCGAGAAAAGAAAAAGAAGCTTTGGAATTTATAAAAGCACAAAAAGAAGCAGGAAAAATAAATGAGTTAGCTGTACAACAATTCACTGCGCAATATTATAATTTAATTATTATTGAAAAAGAAGTTTTACAGAATATTAGAAAAGAAGAAAATAGATTGAATTTTTTACTAGGTAGATACCCTCAAACAATTGACAGAAGTCAAACTAGTTTATATACAGTCCAAAATTTAATTGACCAAAACCTTCCTTCTACTATCTTGCAAAGTAGGCCAGATATAAAAGCCGCTGAATGGAGATTAAAAGCAACTAAATTTGATGTAAAGGCAGCAAAAGCTGCTTTTTACCCTTATTTTGCATTGAATGTGGGTTATGGTTTTCAGGCATTTAATTCAAAATATTTGTTTAGGAGTCCTGAATCTATAGCGTATACTGTAGCGGGCAATTTAATGGCTCCGATTGTGAATCGATCGGCTATTAAAGCACAATTCAATAATGCAAAATCATCTCAAATTGAAGCAATGCTGCAATACCAACAATCTATTTTAAACGCTTATGTAGATGTAGTGAACGACTTTACTGAAATTAAACACTTGGAAGAAATAAAAAAAATCACAGAAAATAAAGTAAGTTCTTATAAACAAGCTGTTGAAAGTTCGTTTGACTTATACAAAGCAGCTAGGGTTCCGTATATTGATGTGTTATTTAGTCAACAAAATGCATTGCAAACTAATATTGAATTAATTAGAATTCACAAACGTAGTAAAATTGCTATGGTTAAATTATTTAAAAACTTAGGAGGTCAATGGTAAAAAAAAGGGCCATCCAATAAAACGGATGGCCCTTTTTTTTTAAAATGGAGAAAGTGAAATTTGTTCTTTAGTAACTTTTTGTATTAACTCCTTTGAATAATAGGCTGGAAAATATTGATCATTCGCCCAGGTCTCAAATAAATTACGATAATAAGCACTCATTGGATCCCCAGATTGACCAGGGGAATTGATCATAAGTGTTTTATCCCAATCTTTTGTATCTACTAAGAGTCTAAAACTCGCACCAGTTGCTTGATTATCTGCACTGCCAGTTGATCCAGGTGTTTGCCCATTTCCTCCCCTTGGCAATGGTCCAATATTGAGTTGTGGTTTTAAGTCATTACTAACTAAATTATTTAATGGATGCGTTAATTGGACATGCTTATACTTTGTTTGTCCATAAGACCAATCATCCATATTGGATCCTAATTTTTTATTCAATGATTGAATTGCCTTGCTTAAAGCTTCTGTTAATAATAAATCTCTTTTTTTAATGGCTTGCTCCCCAAAAAAAGGAACAGGATTTTCTATTCTTTGGATAATACTACTTACCTGAAAAGTAATATATTTTTTTACACTAGATGGTATAAATTGATTAGTGCACAAAGCTGCAATTTCCTTTTCCCAGGCTACAAAAATTCCAGCTGGCACACTATTTTTATCTAATACAAAGTTCCAGTTTGTAAAATAATTTCTTGCTTTTACAAGAGTGCTATCCTTTAAAACGATATTTTGTAAAATCGGAACTAACTTACTTGCAGGTATTGAAAAATAATCAGTTTGCAAAGCCCCCATCATGGCTAAATCAATTTTATTATTGGTGCTAAGTACTTGATTAATTCTATCTCCCCTAAATGGATCTGCCCAAGTATATCCAATTGCATCCCATCTTTTATAATCAGCAGGAGTTACATTTTGATTCGCTGTAGCAAAAAAACCATCATTTGGATTCAATAAATGTGGACGTTCTTTAATCGGCAAATACCCTTCCCATTCATATCGTCCATCTCCAGGCACGGGAACATAGCCACTAAAATTTTTTCTAATTGGAACTATTCCAACTGCCTGCCATCCAATATTACCTTTTTTATCTGCCCATATCATATTTTCTCCAGGAAGGTGACTATGCGCACAAGCTTCTCTAAAACTCTCCCAATCTTTGGCCTGATCAATTCTTAAAGAAGCGAGGTAAGGTGCACCACCTGGTTCCATCCATGCCGCCTTTACTGCATAAGCTTTATTGTTAGCAGAATCAATGAAACAAATTGGACCATGAATTGAATACTTGTGTTCTACTTGCACTGTTGAACTATTTTTTACCTTAATAGAATCTCGAATACTGCGCATGTTCATCCATTTGCCTTTATGCCAATATTGATTTAAATTATTTTTATTTAAATCATATACATACAAATCTTCTCCATCTGTTTCAAAAATAGTTAAACCCCAAGCGCCATATTCATTATGTCCAATTGATACACCTGGAATAACCGGTTCACCCGCGCCAATCACATTCCAGCCGGGTGCTACTAAATGCACCATATACCTTAAAGAAGGTAAAGCAATTTTTCTATGAGGATCGTTGGCTAATAAAGGATAGCCACTTGCTGATTTATATCCAGCCACAATCCAGTTATTACTTCCTTCCATTTCTTGTCCTTGCAAAAACAAGTCTTTTTCAGGTATTGAAACATGTTGCATGACTAAATCATCTGACTGATCTCCTGAATTTGGTTTTTGAAACACAAGTTCTTTTCTATAAGCATTATATAATTCAAGGATATCTTTGTCTAATAAAGCTGCATTGATTGCAGTATCCAAAGTAAGATTAGGCTGTTTAGGATGAAACCAAACAATATCTTTAACTTTCTCTTCCCCTACTTTTGCAACTGCACGTGCAATATTTAATTCTTGTGTGATATTACCTAATAACCCTTGGTGTCTTGAAATGACCACTGCCGCAGTCCATTCTTTAGGCTGAATATTTAATAATTTAAACTCTATAGGTAATTTACTAGGGTCTTGTTTCACTTCTTTTATATATGCATTTACACCCTTTACATAATCATTAATAATGGAGACTCCTCGTGGATGGTATTTTTCTAAATCCTTTTTAAGGTCTCCTCGATATTGAAACAACCTGGCACCAATGTCCCTTTTTAACTCTCCAATACCTAATATTTCAGCAGTTGTTCCAGTAGCTTGCCTTCTCCAAACTTCAAACTGAAACAATCTATCTTTTGCTGCACAATATCCTTGTGTAAAAAATAAATCATGTTCATTTTGAGCATAAATATGATTCACCCCCCACTGATCCCTTAACACTTCTACTTTATCTTTAAGACCGGCCAATTTCAAATTTGATTTTTGAACTTGATTTTGTTTTAGTAATTGCCCATTAGTTTTAAAAGAAATTAGGAGCAATAGACAAAAAGATGATAGACTGAAATACTTAAAAAGTAAGGTTACTTTTTTGAATGTTTTAATTTTCATAAATATCCTGATTAGATGAGTCGATTTAGTGCTTAATTACTTGTCCATCTTTCATAACCCAATCAATATTTTGCAATACTTCAATATTTGATGTTGGGTCTTTTTTGATGGCAATAATGTCAGCGAAGGAGCCTACTTTTATTTCCCCAATTTTACCCTCTTGTCCCAATAATTCAGCAGCAGTAATTGTCGCTGTCTGAATAGCTTGAATGGGCGTCAAACCCCACTTTACAAAATAGGTAAAATCATTTGCTTGAGGAAGGCTCCAGTCATATCCTCCAATATCGGTTCCATAAGCAATTTTCACTCCTGCTTTAATAGCTTTCTTGAAAGTTTCAGGGATCGATTTTGAAAATTGTAGATTAATTGGACTTCCTAATTTTGCTCTTCCCTCAGCAACATAGTCATTCACAAATAAAGTTGGGCACCAAAAAACACCTTTGGCTGCCATCAGTTTCATACTTTCTTCATCCATACCCAGACCATGTTCAATGGACCTTGCTCCGGCATTCACTGCATCAATAATGCCATCTCTTGTCATGGCATGTGCTGCAAAATTTTTTCTACTTCGAATGGTTTCATTTCCTATAGCATTAATTTCAGCATCTGTGAAATTTGACAAAGCCCTATAGCTTCCATCAGGTTGTTTTATATAACCACGATCTGTATAAATTTTTATCCAATCTGCTCCATGTTCAAGTTGCTCACGAACCGCTCTTCTTGCTTCATCAGCTCCTGTTATTTCTTGAACTCCTTTAGGCATTTTTAATTCCCATGCATATTCTGAAGCTTTAATTGGATAATGCCCTGTTGTATTAATCGCAAGTGTTGCAACAAACATGCGTGGTCCTGTAATGATGCTATTATTAATAGCCTTTTTAATATCCACATCAGCATAAGCAGCACCCTCTGTACCCAGATCACGAATAGTGGTAAAGCCATTCAAAAGAGCACGTTCAGCTGCTTTAATGCCTCGAATAGTTCTGTAAGGAATAGATTCTTTCAGCACTTGAACATCATAATCTTCCTGTGTAATATCTCCTTGAAGCAAAACATGAGTATGACAATCGATCAATCCTGGTAGCACAAAATAGTCCAATAGATCGATGGTACTATCCGCATTGGTAGCATTAGAGCCGACAGAAATAACTTTATTTCCTTTTATCAATACAAATTGATTTTCAAGCACCGTGCCAGTTTTGGTGTCAAGCAATTTTCCGCATTTAATGAGGATTGATTTTTGCGCATTGACAAAAAATGAAGTTGACATGAATGCTAGCAACATAAATTTTCGCATAGTGTATTTATTTTAAGGATATTGAATTGTTCAAAAATGGACCTTAGTAAGATACAATAAATCTTCAAGCTTTTAAATTCTTGAACTGGGAGACTCTATTACTAATTGAATTTAATTACTGATAACCAGCTTCTTAGAGATAGACAGCATAATGTTATTAGCGGACTATTTTAAATTACGCACTTCATTTTGAACTTTTTCTAATAAACGGGTCAACTCCTTTTTATCTAAGTATCTCCCTTTTCGAATAAAGCCCTCAATCATTCGGGTATGTTCAATTCGTTCTAATGGATTCGCATTTAATATTAGTAAATCCGCTTTTTTATTTTTAGCTACTGCCCCATACTCTTGCTGCAGCCCAAAAAATCTAGGCCCATTAACGATAGAGCATAACAGAGCTTCTTGTGGTGTCAATCCATATTTTACCATTATTGCCAATTCTTCATGCATACCTAATCCAGGGTAATTATAAGCGTTTAAAAAACCTGCATCAGTGCCTGCCAATATGGTTACGCCAGCTTTGTATAAAACAGGAAGTAAATTAGCTGCAGCTTCAAAATTTGCATGTCTAATTTGAATAGCTTCTGCATTGTCATTCGCCGCTCTCGTTATACGCCAGCTATAGGTTCTTTTAAAAGCAGGACCAAGGTATTTTAAATAGTCGTCTTTTGAAAAATCAAATTGATCTAAATAAGTCGTCTTAAAACTCCCATTAATTGTAGGCACTACAGCTGTTCCATTGGCAGCTAGTTTTTTAAATTTATCAATTGCAACTGACTTGTTAAAGGTGTTCAAGTATAAAGCAGCCGCTTCTTTATTATTTATTTTTCCAGACGCCCTTAATTGGGTGATACTATCTTCCTTATCAGAAGCAGCTCTTTGTAAATAGCCGATATGCTCTATTGCAGATAAACCTGCATGAGCATAAGTAGCAACCGTCATCGTCGCTGGAATATGACCAGTCACTTTCCAACCCCTTTTTCTTGCTGCGATAATACTTTTTAAAAATAAATTTGGTTCTAATGTATTATCTGTAATTTTTATAAAGTCAACTTGTAGTTTTTGGAGTGAATCTAAAGCTTTGTTTAAAGCTTGCTCATCTCCAATCTCTAGGTCACCCGGCCAAATAGACTTTAAACCTTCCAATTTTGGACCAGAGGTAAATATGCTAGGACCTTCTAGTCTGTTTTCTTGAATTGCTTTTTTCCAAGCAATAACTGAATCGCTTATATCGCCAGCACAATCACGTACATGACTAATTCCCATTGCAGTATATAAAGGAAGTAGTAATTTGTTTTCTCCAATTAAAGTATCTCCTCCAAAATGCACATGCATATCCCATAAGGAAGGCATAATAAAATTGTTATTACCGTCAATCCTTAATCTTGCACTATATCGATCTTTAATGTATTTATTATTACCAGTAGCCTTGATCATATCTTGATCAATGACAACACTTTGATTCGGCACTATTTTGTTATTGACTACGTCAACTATGTTGATATTTTCGACAATCAAATCTACCCTTAAAGATTGTGCATTTGAAAATAGTACTGTAAAGATGCCACCTAGTGTCAGTAAATATTTTTTCATCGATTTTTATTTATTCCAATCCCATAAAACAATATCCCATTTTACACCCCCATAATCTATAGTATGAATGACTTCGAAACCTGATTTGATGTGCGCTTTAAGTGATCTCTCATTATCAGTAGCTACATCAGTAATCAAGTATTTAAATTCATGCTGTAAGCTTTCTTTAAAATGATTGTACATTTTTTGAACCAACCCAATGCCACGATATCCCTTTCCCACACATAATTGCCCCACAAGCACATAAGCATTTTTTTCGCTTAAGGATGCACGATTAAAACTAAGCTGGTCTAAAACATTGAATAAATCATCCAGTAATGCATGCTTACCCATAATTGCTTTTGTACTTACTAATGCATAGCCAACCACTTTGTCTCCATCTTTAGCTATTATAGAAGGACAGATATCATGCATTGCGTTTAAAAGGTCAATACTATACTCTGCAGTTACAAAACCTTCTTTTTGAGCTTCTTCTTGACTTATGACATTTCTTAAATTAGCCCTTTGTAATGCTTGGATACCAAGTAACTCTGCTTCATTACTAACCCTAGTGATAATCACTTCCATTTGAGACAAATATTAATATGTAAAGGTTTTCAAAATATTAAAATAAAGCTACTTTTATTCTTTTTCAATATTTGGTTTAGAATCTATAGATTGCAAATGTGGCAAATGTAAATGGAATTTAACAGCTATCAACCTAAATACAATCACAGTTGATGCAGCAATAATTTCAGAAGCCCCAATAGGAAAATTAGCGTAAACGCAAATGAAATACGTAACTCCACCTGCAACACAGGCAAGCGCATAAATGTCTTTTTTAAATATCAAAGGCACTTCATTTAGTAAGACGTCCCTTATTACACCACCCACAGCACCTGTAATTGTCCCCATGACTACGCAAACCCAAATTGGCAGGCCAGCTTCCACACTTTTAGTAATACCGACTATGGTGAATAAACCAAGCCCAATTGTATCAAACAAAAACAAAGTACTGCCCCATTTAAAAAGTTTTTCTTTAAATAATATTGCTATAGAAAGTGCTAATCCAGTTATCAAAAAATAGGTAACATCCAGCATCCAAAAAGGAGTGACTCCAAGTAATACATCTCTCAAAGTGCCTCCACCAATAGCGGTCACTAGGCCAATAATAAAGGCACCAAACCAGTCAATATTTCTACCCGAGGCTAACTTAATACCACTTACTGCAAATGAAAATGTGCCTAATAGTTCTAAGATTATGGTAAAGTTTAATGCCAATATAAATGCAATTTAAATAATGATATAAATTTAAATAGATGCAATCATTCATCTACCTTCCGAAGATATTAATAATGATTGAATTTATGGGTATTTGTTAGGGCAACTATACATATTAATTACGTCTTTTTAAAATATTACTGAGGCTCACTTATATGAAAGACAAATGTGTTATTTTATAAATACTTTATCAAATAACTATACTTAAATAACATAATTTTGATAAGCCAAGTTATTTAACTATTAAATCCCTAAAATGCTATCAACCAGACATGAAGTTTTTTACGAAGTAGCATTGAATCTTAGTTTTTCAAAAGCAAGTCAAATTCTTTTTATTAGTCAGCCAGCAATAAGTAAACATATTAAAACACTTGAAGCTTACTATAAAATACCCTTATTTGAAAGAAAAGGAAATACGATTAAATTAACTGAAGGTGGACAAATATTATACAATCAAATTAAAGAGGCAAAAAGGATAGCATCATTATTGGAATATCAGCTTAGTGTTATTCATAATAAAACAAATGCTAAAGGAGCATTAAATCTTGGCGCTAGCACAACCGTAGCTTTGTATATACTTCCAAAAATATTATCAAAGTTTCATCATGCATATTCTACAATTAATATCAGCTTATTAAACAGAAACACCGACACGATTATCAACGCATTGATAAATGAAGAAATTGATATTGGAATCGTTGAAGGACGTAAGAAAAAATCTACATTATTATATAAACCATTTTTATCTGATGAGGTTATAGCTGTTTGTAGTAAAGATAGTTTCATTGCTGGAATGAAAAATATTAAAATCAAAGACATTGTAAATTTTCCAGTTGTATTAAGAGAACAAGGCTCAGGAACACTCGAAGCGCTTAAAGAGAATCTAAGGCATAATGGAATAAAAATGAGCGACTTAAATGTTACTGTTAGGTTAAGTGGCACAGAGGCTTTAAAAAATTTCTTAAAAGTAGACACCTGTTTAGGTTTTTTACCAAAGGGAGCGATTCTTAAAGAAATTGAAAACGGAGAATTACATGTTGTAAAGATTGAAGGTTTAAAAATATTTAGAGATTTTTATTTTATTCAAAGACATGGATCAGAGAACAATGACATCAATAAGGTTTTTATTAAATTTTGTCAAAACAATTTATAACTTTTAGTTATGACATATAATTAAAACGATTGTTTTAGTTATTCTATCTGGGCTACTTTAGCCACATGAAAAACAACTATAATAGTGGACCTTTAGTAACAACTCTCTATTGTTCGAGCTGTGGTCAAGTATATGATTTTAAAGCAGTTCAAACTTTTGCAACCTGTTGCGAAAAGCCCCTTCTTTTCTCTTATCACTTAGAAAAAGACACTTCAAAAACTATATTAAACTATACCCTACAATCTATTTGGAAGTTCGCCCCTTTTTTGCCCATCTTGAATGCTAAGCATATTATTTCACTCAGTGAAGGATTAACACCTACTACAAAAATTGAAAAACTAGGCGCCCTGGTTAATCTAGAACATCTTTATTTAAAAGATGAATCTGGCAATCCAACAGGTTCTTTTAAAGCAAGGGGAATTAGTGTTGCGGTTTCAAAACTTAAAGAACTTGGTATCCAAAAATGTATTATACCTACAGCAGGGAATGCCGGTGGCGCACTAGCTGCCTATTGCGCAAAAGCCAACATCGAGGCAACGATTATCATGCCAAGACATACACCTAAAATATTTAAAGATGAGTGCGACATATATGGAGCTAAACTTATTTTAGTAGACGGACTTATTAATGATTGTGGGAATAAAGCAAAGCAATTAAATAAATATGGGGATTACTTTGATATGTCCACTTTAAAAGAACCGTATCGACTAGAAGGCAAAAAAATAATGGGCTATGAAATAGCTGAACAATTTAATTGGGATTTACCTGACTTTATATTTTATCCTGCAGGAGGCGGCACAGGACTTATTGGTATTTGGAAAGCTTTTAAAGAATTAATTGCATTAGGTTGGATCAAAAATAAATTACCCAAAATGATTGCAGTTCAGTCTTCAAGATGTGCCCCCATTCAAGAAGCGTACAATGACCCTATTCACTGGAAAGCAAATTTTAAGCCAGCATTCTCCATTGCAAACGGTTTAGCAGTGCCTTTCCCATTTGGTATGGATTTAATGTTGAATGTTATTAAAGAATCGAATGGAAAAATTTGCACAATACAAGAGGAGAAAATAAAAGAATTCGTGCATTTATTTAGTAAAAAAGAAGGCATATTAATTTCTCCAGAAGGTGCAGCAACATTTATGGCTTTAAGTAATCTAAAAAACAATGGCTTGGTTGGAAAGGATGATCGAGTATTATTGTTAAATACCGGTAGTGGGTATAAATATGTAGAAAATATTGTTGAATAAAAAGAGCAAATTCATTAGATAAACTTCAATAAAAAAGAACTATTTCACACAACAAATAATTAAAATATAATTTTAATACCTATATATATAATTGATATTCAATTTATTAATTCTAAAATTTGATGACTTGTTAAAAAAATTAACAAATTTAAAAAAAATCATACTTTTAAATGTGTTTGGAAACAAACTAAGTTCTAATTATTAACCAAAAACATACAAATGAAAAAACAAATGTTATTCTTGTTTTTTGGTCTAACCTCCGTTCTATTTGCTTTTGCGCAAGGCAAGCAATTGACTGGTAAGGTAATAGATCAAAATGGTGCTGCAGTTGCTAATGCTTCTGTTATAGTGAAAGGCACAACAAACGGGACAACTACCGATGCAGGTGGTCAATTTAAATTGAGTGTGGGCAATGACGCAAAATCAATTATCGTCAAGTCAGTCAATTTTAGTGATCAGGAGGTTTCTATTGGTAATAAAACCAATTTTACGATCTTATTAGAGCCTAGTTCGCAACTTTTAGAAGAAGTTGTCGTAGTGGGTTATGGTACTCAAAAAAGATCCAATCTAACTGCATCAATTGTAAAAGTAGATGCTACTAAAATTGAAAACAGACCAATGGCATCGTTGGATCAAATGTTACAGGGAGCTGCGCCTGGCTTACAGGCTTCTTCTTCCACTGGACAACCAGGAGCCGTGACACCAATTCGTATTAGAGGTATTGGCTCGTTTTCTTATGGCGGTGCAAGACCATTATATATTGTTGATGGAGCTCAAATCAATGATGGCGACGTTTCAAATGGTAATACTGGTTCTGGCTTTAGTGTTAACCCAAGTACCAACGTATTAGCTACATTGAATTCCGATGACATTGAGAGTGTGAACATTCTAAAGGATGCCGCTGCAACTTCAATATACGGTTCAAGAGGTGCAAATGGTGTTATTGTAATTACTACAAAAAGTGGTCGCGCAGGAAAAACACAGTTTAGATTTGATACAGAAATGGGTACAAATTCCCCAATTTTACCACCTTCTGCTGGATATCCTACAAGAGCTGCTGATTATTTCACATTATTTAAAGAGGGATTAGTTAATTCTGGTGCGACACAAGCCACAATTGATGCTACGCTTGCAAGTTATGGTTATAATAATGGCACAGATATAGATTGGTTTAAATTAATCACTAAAACAGGTGCCCAAAGACAGTATAATTTGAGTGCAAGTGGTGGTGATGCTAAAACTAAATTCTTTATTTCTGGAGGATTTTTTAACCAAGAAGGAACTTCTTTGAAATCCGATTTCCAAAGAGTTACAGGTAATATAAAAATCTCTCATCAAGTAAATGATAAATTATCTTTTACTTCTAAAGTATCAGCAGGTAGTGTTTTACAAAATTCAATATTAGCTTCTGGTGGACCTGAGGGATCAGGATTATTTTTTGGTAACCCATCCTATGTATCTTATGTTTTAAGACCTACTCAGAATCCTTATAAAGCTGATGGCTCATTAAATATTGCTGCTGACAACTTAGGTTTCCCAGCACACTATAATCCACTTTGGATTGCACAAAATGATAAAAGATGGTTAAAAGGATTGAATGCAATTGCAAATCAAGGTATTGAATACAAGATAAATCGCAATTTGAAATTCACTAGTACATTGAATATGCAATATACTAACAACGAGGAGTATCAATTCAACAATCCTTTTCATGGTGACAACTCCGGTGCAAATGGAGAAGGTATTTCCATTGTAACAAGATCGTTCTTAACTGATTTGATTAATCAATTTGACTACCATGTTGATCTTTCAAAGGCTAAGAACATCACAGCTGATTTTAAATTAGGACAAGAGGCAATCAAAAGTGCCACTTATCGTCAAATTGGTGATGTAACTGGTTTTCCTCCAAGAGTTGACTTATATTACAGCACTAATGCTGCAACTTCTACTAACGGAAAAGCATCAGAATCAGATTATACATTTAATGGCTATTTTGCCAATTCAACTTTTAGTTTTTTAAATAAGTACACCTTGTATGGTAGTTTCCGTCGTGATGGATCTTCAAGATTTGGTGTAAATAATCCTTGGGGTAATTTCTGGTCTGTAGGAACTTCGTGGAATTTGATGAACGAAGATTTCATGAAAAACCAAAAAATTATTAGCACTTTGAGATTACATGGTAGTTATGGTACAAATGGTAATGCGGAAATTGGTAACTACACATGGAGACCATCTTATTCATTTGGCTACAACTATAATGGAATTGCAGGTGGTCGATTTGATAATATTGGGAACGAAAATTTAACTTGGGAGAAAAATTCTCAAGCAGATATTGGTGCTAATATTGGTTTACTTGATAATAGAATTAATATTAATTTGGATCTTTACAAAAGAAACACAGAAGGTTCATTGTTGAATCAAAATATCTCTAGAACTACTGGATTTACTGGATTTATTAATAATGTTGGTAGTTTAGAAAATAAAGGTTTAGAATTGTCTATTAATTTAGTTCCAGTTAGGTTGAAAGATTTTTCATGGGAAATCAACGCAAGCTATACTGCTAACCGAAATAAAGTAACTAGCTTACCTGCTGGTGATCAATTAAATGGTAACTTCTTATTAAGAGTTGGTCAACCTTTCTATAGTTTCTATACAAGAGGATGGGCAGGTGTAGACCCAGCTAATGGTGATGCATTATGGTATACAGATAGTACAAGAACAACTACTACTAATCTTAAAACAAAAGCTGCATTATTCTTAGTTGGCAAACAAGCAGATCCAAAGTATTATGGTACAGTTGGAAGTACAGTTAATTACAAAGGCTTTACTTTGAATTTTGATTTTTACTATAACTTCGGAAACCATTTCAATGAATCTGCGTTTAATTACGCTATGGATGGTACCTATTCAACGAGAGGTAAATATTTTGTTAATATGACACGTTGGCAAAAGCCAGGAGATATCACTGATGTGCCAAAATATATTTACAATGACTCAAGAGGTGCAGCAACAGGTTCAGATAGAACTTTGTTTAGTGGAGATTATATTAGATTGAGAAATGTTCAGTTGATGTATAAATACAATGACAAAATTGCATTAGCGAAATATCATATTAGCGGTATTACAGTTTATGCACGAGGCACTAATTTGTTTACTAAAACATATGCAAAAAACATTTTAAGTGATCCTGAACAAGGAATTACTGGCAACAATGGACAACAAGTATTGCCATCAAGTTCTTTAACATTTGGATTAAATATCAACTTTTAATAATTAATTAATATTTTTTATATGAAAAATATATCTTCAAAATTTTCTAAAATCATGATAGCTATTGGGTGTACTATTACCCTATTTAGCTGTTCAAAAGAATTTTTAGATCAAAAACCGTTCACTTCGGTTGTGCTTTCTGAAGCGTTAAAATCAGAAGATGACATGAATACTGCTTTAAACGGCTTGTATTCTTCTTTAAGAGCTACCGATTTATATGGAAGAACCTATGCTGTCAAGGGAGACATGATGGGAGATTTGTGTTTTTTATCTTCATCCAACTCAGGTAGATATTTAGCATTTAATAATTATAACTTCACTAAAACTGATTCTTATGCATCATCAGTGTGGTTAAATTCATATGCTGCAATTAAAAATGCAAATTTTATCATCAATAGCGGCATAGAAGCTACAAAAAGTGATAATTATAGCCAATTTTTATCTGAAGCTTACGCGATTAGGGCTTTAGTATATTTTGATCTAGTAAGAAACTACGCATTACCTTATACTGTAAATCCAGAAAGTGCAGGAGTGCCAATTGTTACTACGATAGATGTGAATAATAAACCTGCTAGAGCTTCAGTAAAAGCAGTATATGAGCAAGTTATCGCTGATTTAACAAAAGCATATGCTTTGGCTAAATTTAATCAAGGCCAAACAATGAATTTTTTAGCAACTTCAAAAACTAGAACAGTGAATTCTGCTCATATGAGTAAATTTGCTGTAAGACTACTTATGGCAAGAGTTTACCAGCACATGGGTAATTGGACTTTAGCAAAAGAAGCTGCTAACGATGTAATTACAAATAGTGGCTTTACTTTAGTGGCAAGTGCGAATATCCCATCTTACTGGAAGGGAACAACTACCACTACAGGTAAAATTGAAACGATGTTTGAGGTTACTAGTGATGGAAATAATAGTGTTTCAGATGGTACTTTAGCCAACCTATTCGTTCCAAAAGATAAAGGTGGTTCTTATGGAGACATGTTAGCAACAAAGTCTTTTTATGA
This sequence comes from uncultured Sediminibacterium sp., assembly GCA_964492205.1. Classification (GTDB taxonomy): domain Bacteria; phylum Bacteroidota; class Bacteroidia; order Chitinophagales; family Chitinophagaceae; genus Sediminibacterium. Next base: position 3,767 of record CAZBJP010000019.1, on the reverse strand, counting down.
TTCTTACACAGCCACCGATACCAGAAAAACTTTGATTACACCAGGTACTCGTTCTGGACAACTTGGTACAGCGAACTATATTACTAAATATCCTATTGAAACAGTAAACTATGATGACGTGAAAATCATAAGGTTTGCAGAAGCATATTTAATTTTAGCAGAAGCGCAGTATAATCTTTTAGACGAAGCAGGCGCATTAGCAACATTAAATAAATTTGCTGTCACACGTGATCCATCAGTAAAATATACTACAACTGGAACTGCTCTTATGGATAATATTCTTGATGAGAGAGCAAAAGAATTTGCTTTTGAAGGTTATAGATTCTGGGATTTAACTAGATTAAAAATGACTTTTGTTAAAGCAAGAGCTCAAGATGCAACAAATGCTATTAGTACTAAACTTACTGTTGCGCCGGGAAATATTAATTTAATATTCCCTATTCCTAACGATGAAATTTTGGTAAATCCGAATGTAACTCAAAATGCTGGGTACTAAGAATTTATCAACTCATAAAAAAAACCTCCTTTTGGAGGTTTTTTTTATGAGTTGATATTACACTTAAAATTAACAAAGCTGAATGACTAATACGCATCATTTAATTCTCATTCAATAGAATATAAAAAGTCATTCATTGTATGTTCTCCTGAAATTTTAGATATATAATGTGTGAATCAAATGGTTTTTATTTTAACTATCAAACACTGATTAACTTTGCTTAGAATATATTAAATGTTAATAGGTAATAATTAAATTACTCAAACAATAAAAATAGCAATATCAATATCTGGTATAAAGATGGCAATATATTAACAGATACAACTCAGAAAATCAAACCAACATTAGCCGGTTTGTATACAACAAAAACAACTCAAAATAAATGACTTAAAATCTATCTTTAACAATAGTTCATGCACTTTTACTTCTTTTGATTGCATTACAGAATCCTCTGAATAAAATTTGAGTATTTTTATTTATTAAATTTTCTAAAAAGTGCTTTATCAGCATAAAAAGTTCCAAACGGTATTAGTGAAGCTAAAAAAGCCATAAAGGATTTAAATATGTTCCAGCGATATAAAAATGAAACTTGAAACAATAAAACAATATAAAGAACAAAAAGAATTCCATGAGCTAAACCAATAATGTAATTGGGCTGTGGTATAGAAAATTTATATTTTAGAATCATCGTAAAACCTAAAAGTAAATAAGAACATCCTTCAATAAATGCTATTATACGTAGTCTCCCCAATGCCGTTTTCAATAATTCTTTTACCATTTTATTATATTTAAAGTACAAATTGAATAAACAATTTTAGTAAAATACTGTTCCGCAAAAGTACAAATAACAAAGGAAATGAAAACTCCATTTTTTAGTCTACTTTAGTCTGATAATTAACAGCATAATTTGCATCATAACCGTTCACATTCATTAAACGACATACAACCTATGAGGGATCTAAAAGCCGGATTTTACATTAAAAGTACTGCCGCGTTGAATGGTAGTTTCTTCGAAAATACAACCATTCTGATCGTCAAACACAATGAGGAGGGAAGTATAGGATTTGTAATCAATAAATCATTTGAAAAGTCGTTGCATGAACTTATTGAATTCAATCATAGTAATCCATTTCCACTGATGGATGGCGGCCCCGTTGATAGAGAACATCTCTTTGTATTGCATAAGCGACCGGATCTCATTGATGGGGGCGAAGAAATATCCAGTGGTCTATATTTGGGTGGTAATATGGAGCAAGTAATAGAAGCCATTAACATAAGGGGTGCTAATAAAGAAGAAATTCAACTTTATATCGGCTATTGTGGATGGGATGTTGGAGAATTGGAAGCGGAGGTGGAAGAAGGAAGCTGGATAATTAGTAATTGAACAAATGTGATTAAAGATGATCATTTATTTTCCCCAATACTTTAAAATTAAAAAGTGAATATTTTATTGATTTGGAACGATTAAGTTGAGTAGTTTCCTCACGCAAAGAACCTAATTGGAAATCACTTCAATTAGGTTCTTAAAGATCAATCTCATTTCTAATTAAAGTACTCAACATCGTTATTTAGTATTCATTTTATCATCATACAAATTGATACCAAAAAAATAAGCCTCAATGATTGAGGCTTACTAATTCTAAATATTATTTTATACGACTACCAAATTGAATTCAAAGGAGTATAGACAAACTTTTTTAGTAGTCCATCTTTAGAGGATGTCACTTTTATTTTTGTATAATCTTCATTTGGAAATAATACACTAGTAAGTAACGATAAACCATTGTCAGCAAAAACTTCAATAGATGACTTATCAAGGTAGATTGTTAAACTTATTTCTTCTTGATTGGATAGTCTTGGAGCATGATTAATTCTTGCAAAATCTTTTTCAAAATCAACTTTGCCTGATTGCCTTCTATCCAAAAAGAAGTTATTATTTGCTCTATTGTATCCAATAATTACTTTTTCATTCAAATTGTTTAAAAACTCTATTGAATAATTATTATGATTAGAAAAAACAAAATCAAATTTACTCGGAGTATTAATTTTGCCAGTAAGTTTACTCAAATCTTTACTTTCATTTACTAAAATAGCATGCTTAATGACAGGTGACTTCTCAATTGACTTTAACTCACTGATTGGCATACTTTTTAAATATAACTCATCCCCTATTTTGGTCAGTCCTAATTCTCTAGGCAACGTAAATGCATTTCTAAATTTTTCGGTAGGAACAATATTTGCATATTGCCAATTACTCATCCAACCAATTAAAATTTTTCTTTTATCAGTATTACTCCATGTGACTCCAGCATATTCATCGGGGCCATAATCAGCCCACTTTGTTTGCTTAAAATCAGATTTAAATTCCTTGCCATCAAAATCTCCCACAAAATACTGCGTTGCAGATCCTCCATTTGGACCACCTGGATTGATATTTACCAGTAAAACCCAATAAGTTTTATTATCATATTCAATTGGGATTAAATCAGGGCATTCCCAAACACCACCATGCGATCCAACGGTTTTACCAAAATCACTCAATTTTACCCAATTCAATAAATTTGATGACGCATAAAAAGAAATTTGATCCTGTGCAGCAATAGCAACAATCCATCTATTTGTTTCCTTATGCCAAAATATTTTAGGATCCCTAAAATCTCTTACACCTGGATTTTTTAATACCGGATTAGCATCGTACTTTATCCAGGTATTACCTTCATCTAAACTATATGCAATACTTTGGGTTTCAACATCAATTGCGCCAGCCTTTTCTTTCTTCATATCATGACTGGTATACATTGCTATTAATGGTACAATCCCATTTTTTCCTAGACCAGAAGTATTATTTATATCTACCACTGCACTACCTGAAAAAATTAAACCTAGACTATCAGGATAGATTGCAATTGGTTTTCTTTCCCAATGAACTAAATCTTTACTTGTTGCGTGCCCCCAACTTATATTACTCCAAACAGTTGCAGTTGGACTATGTTGAAAAAACAAATGATATGTGCCTTTATAAAAAACCATCCCATTTGGATCATTTACCCAATTTTTTTCAGGTGTAAAATGGATTTGGGGTCTATACTTTTCTTTATTTAAAATATCAATATTTTGCGCCATTGATTCTTGGCAAAAAAATATCATGTTAAAGAATAAAAAATATTTAAAAAAATACATAAAATTGAATTTAAAATGAAAAAATAAGGAGAGTTTGACCTCCCCTTATTTTTACCTATTACAAATGATTTGTGCTTATTAAATCAATAAA
>CAZBJP010000018.1:24697-26498 GCA_964492205.1 uncultured Sediminibacterium sp. | reverse complement strand
ACGCTTCGTTAAATAAGCTTATTGTGGAAAAACAGATACAATCCTTAAATTTGTCAACAAATACAATAAAGATGTACGAACACACAACAACGGTTAGGGTTAGGTATGCTGAAACAGACAGAATGGATGTAGTATATTATGGGAATTATGCCATGTATTTTGAGATTGGACGAGTGGAAGCTATAAGACATTTGGGCATTTCTTATAAAGACATTGAGGATATGGGGATTATTTTACCGGTTGTTGAATTAAATATTAAGTATTTAAGACCTGCCAAATACGATGATCTTATCTCAATTAAAAGTCAAATAAAAACACTTCCTACCGACCATGTAATAGTTTTTGATCAAGAAGTTTATAATGAATCTGGGAAGCTTTTAACTATCGGACAAGTAAAACTCTATTTTATGGATGCAGATATGGGAAAAAGAGCGGAAATGCCTGCAATTATGAAGGAAAAACTAGCGGTCTATTTTAGTTAAACCGCCATTTTTTGGTTTACTTTGCACCCAAATTGAAGCCCATTATGATGGATCAAATTCAAGCAACTATTATTACTATTGGAGACGAATTGTTGATCGGACAAGTGATAGATACAAATAGTGCTTATATCGCTCAAAAGTTAAATTCCATAGGTATAAATGTGCATCAAAGAATTGCAGTTGGAGATGATACAACATCCATCGAAGCTGCTTTAGATATAGCTATCAACAAGACACAAGTGGTAATTTTAACCGGAGGTTTAGGCCCCACTGCAGATGATATTACAAAGCCACTCTTAAACAACTATTTTGGCGGTAAAATGATTATTCATCAACCTACATTAGATCATATTAGCTATATTTTTGAGCAGATTCACAAAAGACCAATGATTGAACGCAATCGTAAACAGGCAGAAGTACCTGATGTTTGTGAAGTACTTTTTAACCAAACAGGCACTGCGCCAGGTATGCTTTTCAAAAAAAATAATTGTTTAATATTCTCTTTACCTGGTGTACCTCATGAAATGCAATGGTTGATTAATGAAAAGGTCATTCCTATCATTCAGGAGCGCTTACAATTAGGCGTAATTGCTCATAGAACACTTTTAACTTCAGGTGTAGGAGAATCATTTTTAGCAGAGTCGATCATTGATTTTGAAAATAAACTACCAAAAAATATTAAGCTAGCTTATCTACCCTCTTATGGCATGGTTAGGTTGAGATTAACAGGGAAAGGTGAAAATGCAACCATTTTAAATAACCAATTAGATAGCTTATTTGCTGAATTAATAAACTACGTTCAAGCATACCTTGTTACTGACAAAGATGAACCATTAGAAGTGGTAGTTGGTCGTCTTTTGAAAGCCCAAAACCAAACTGTAGCGACAGCTGAAAGTTGCACTGGTGGATATATTGGACACTTATTATCAAAACATGCTGGTTCCTCGTCCTTTTACACAGGAAGTGTGGTGAGTTATGATAATCGAATAAAAACTGAATTTTTAGACGTCCCTACCAGTATTTTACAGACAGTTGGTGCGGTAAGCAAGGAAGCAGTAGAACAAATGGCATTGGCTATAAGGGCTAAGATGAAGACTGATTTTGGTATTTCTGTGAGTGGGATAATGGGCCCATCTGGTCAAACTGACGAAAAGCCCCTTGGCATGGTCTGGATTGGGGTATCAAATAAGGAAAAAGTGGTATCTAAGGTCTTTTACTTAAGATTTGACCGTCAAAAAAACATTGAAGTGACTGCTAATCAAGCGATAAATTTACTTAGGTTACTCATAATCAATAAGATTTAGTCTTATTTTTGCTAA
>CAZBJP010000018.1:0-24687 GCA_964492205.1 uncultured Sediminibacterium sp. | reverse complement strand
AGTTGATTTGATTTTGCCAAAATTGGGTGAAAGTATCATGGAAGCAACCATTTTAAAATGGCATAAATCTGTTGGCGATACAATTCAATTAGATGAAACTTTATTAGATATTGCAACAGATAAAGTAGATAGTGAAATTCCTTCAACAGCAGCTGGTACAATTACTGAAATTTTATTTGATGTAAATTCAGTCGTTCCAATTGGTACTGTAATCGCTAGAATACAAACAAGTGGTAGTATAACGCCAACAGAACATAGTTCAAAAACTCCTGAACCAGTTATACCTATTGCTCCTTCTCCTCAACCAACAATTATAGAAGAAGTTCCATTTGCACCTACTGCGACAACACAGGTAGTTCAAAATCAGGATTCAAATGAAATTCGTTTTTTCTCTCCACTAGTATTAAATATTGCACAAAACGAAGGAGTAAGTTTAAATGAATTGCAAAATATACCAGGAACAGGAAGTCAAGGAAGGGTCTCTAAAAAAGATATTCTTCAATATGTCACTAATAAGAAAGCTGGCCTCATTCAACAACCAATGGCTACTCAAGCCACAACTGCACAAGTTGTTACAGTGCCAGTAGCTCAAGTTCAAAATTTAACACCATCAACAATACAAACTTCAAGTTCAAATCAATTTCCACCTGTTGACTATGGGTTTAGCACTGCTAACAATACAGGAAAATTTGCTAGCCCAGACGAAGTAATAATTACTGGGAATACAGAAATTATTGAGATGGATCGAATGCGTAAGTTGATTGCAAAGCATATGGTGGAAAGCGTTCATACAAGTCCACATGTCACCTCATTTGTGGAGGCTGACGTAACGAATATGGTAACATGGAGAGATAAAGTAAAACAACTATTTGAGAAAAGAGAAGGCACTAAGTTAACTTTTACTCCTATGTTCATGGAGTGTATTGCACAAACTTTGGAAAAGTTTCCTTATATCAATTGTAGTTTACAAGGCGAAAATATTATCTTAAAGAAAGATATCAATATTGGTATGGCAACTGCCCTACCTTCTGGTAACTTAATAGTTCCAGTTATAAAAGGAGCGAACCAATTAAGTATTGTTGGTCTAAGTAAGGCAGTAAATAATTTAGCCAATGCTGCTCGCAATAATCAATTAAAACCACATGACACACAAGGTGGTACATTTACAGTCACCAATGTAGGCACATTTGGCTCCATTATGGGCACCCCAATTATTCCGCAACCTCAAGTTGCAATCCTAGCTTTAGGTGCAATTAAGAAGCGTCCTGTTGTAATTGAAACACCAGCTGGTGATGCGATTCTTGTTCGTCATATGATGTATTTATCAATGAGTTATGACCACAGAATTGTAGATGGTGCAATGGGCTCTAGTTTCTTATCTGCAGTTGCTAAAGCGTTTGAAAATTGGGATCCGAATAGACAATGGTTTCAATATGTATAATTCATTATACTTTTTATAAAAATTAAAGCCTCCAATAGGAGGCTTTAATTTTTTAGGAGACAAAATAGATTAATAGCCTAATCCTAAATCTCTACCTTTCATTATTGCAGGAACGCCTTTAGACATCCATATTGGCATGGGGGCACCTTTCAAGTAATGATCAAAGAATTGCTGTTCTCTTATTTGAATATCTTTTCTATTTCTTCTTTCTACTAAATTATGTGCTTCATTATTATACACTAACATCCAAATTGGTTTACCTAATCGACGCATTGCTGTAAACATCTCAATTCCTTGATACCAAGGTACAGCATCATCTGCATCATTACTCATAATAGCAATTGGCGTCTTTACCTTATTCAACTCAAATAACGGAGAGTTCTTTAAGTATAAATCTGTACGCTCCCATAAATTGGCTCCAATTCTACTTTGAGTCTTTTCGTATTGAAATTGTCTATTAATACCCGGCCCCCATCTAATACCACCATATGCACTTGTCATATTCACGACTGGTGCACCAGCCCAAGCTGCGGCATATAAATTGGTTTTAGTAATCAAATAAGCAATTTGGTAACCACCCCAACTTTGACCTTGCAATCCAACTCTAGTGCTATCTATGAATCCTTTTTGAATCATTGCTTTAGTTCCACTTACGATATAATCATAAGCGCCTTGCCCTGGGTACCCTTTTTTGTACCAAATATCTGGTACAAATACAACATAACCTCGGCTAACAAAAAATGGAATATTAAGTCTAGAAGGGGTTGGTGAAGGGGGTAAATAATGATGTAAGGTATGATTATTGCGTTCGTAAAAGTACACGATCATTGGATACTTCTTTTTTGCATCAAAATCTTCTGGCAAGTATAAAATACCTTCAGCTGTCTTGCCAGTGTAAGCTTTCCACTTAACCAATTGAGATTGCAACCAGTTATAATTATTTTGCTGGATATTAATTGTTGCTAAAGCAACTGGGAATTGCTTTTTTTGTAATAATGTGTAATGATATAAATTCGCTGCATTTTTTTCATCTTCTTGCATAGCGATAAAATCATTTGCATTTTTTGAACCAACAATTGTGGTAAAATGCATCGGCTTTTCTGTAATGGTGAACATTGACCTGTTTCCTAAGTCAAATAAAGATAGCCCTTCTGACTTATTTGTTTCATTGTAGAATTTTAATAAAATTTGATCTTTAAAACCAATGAATTTTTTATCCTCATTTAAATTAACAAATCGATATACATTTTTGGATGCTCGTCCTTTGGTTAATAATTGAGATGCATTTAAGCCACTTGCATCTACCAGCCATAAATCATATCGATCATATAGAATAAAACTCTTGTTATTATCCATCCACATTGCTATCCCATAGGCATTTGGATCATCTGGCACATCATTATCCTCGTCATATAATGGAAATGCAATATCATTTGCAATTTGCTTTGTTTGCATAGTAACTGTATTATAAGACTTGAACTTTTTAGCTTCTTCATCATAAAATACAATTAAACTACCATCAAAAGCAGGCGCAACTAAGCTACTTTTTAATCCTTTTTGAATTAATTTTCTTTGACCTGTATTCGTATTCAAAACATACAAATCTCTTTTACCATATCCCTGCCATTGACTTTCGATTGTATAGTTGGAATCAATATTTGCAATAGCAAATTGACCATCACCCTCTGCAGTATATTGTATTTGTTTATCATTGATTTTTCCTAAATAAGTGAATTGATTTGACGCAGGTTTAAACAACACAGGCTCGGTACTTTTCAAACTTGTTTCAAGACTCTTCAATTGCGTGGATTGTAAAAAAGGATCATTGTAGTTCCAAATATCAACACTGACTCTATCAAATTCAGGAAGGCTAGTATCTTTAATAGGTAAGATAGGTTGTATCCCAAAACTTAGACTTGCACCAGATTTACTAAAATTTAATTTTTTATCCCCACCGATCGTATATTGTTTAGGCATAACAGTATGATTTCTATCAAATACATACATTGCAGAATCTGCTTGATTATTATAATAAGCTAAACTGAAATTTTTTTGTAGCGCCTTATGCGTACTATCTTTTTCTATAAGATAAGCAAGTTGTTTGCCTTGTTCATCCCATTCAAAATTGCTTGCATTAAATACAGCAGAAGATAAAGTTTTAATTAATGTATCGGTGGTAAACGCTAATAGCACTTGTGCAGGAGACGTTTTTGTTTTAATTTGGAATAATGCAACAGATTGGCCATAAGGCTGTACTTGATACTGTGTAATACTATTTAAAGTGCGTTCTGATTTATTTTGTAAATCATATATCACTAATTCAGATCCTTCCTTACTGATATCAACTTTTTTATCCTTTAAATAAAAAAGTAACTTGCTATTGTGTTTTGCCAATTGAAAGGATTTAACAGATGCAATCTTTTTAATTTCATTAGACTGCAAATCAATGATCAATAGACTATCTTTAGGCATCTCTTCATTTTTTTTCTTGCTTATTTTTGCCTGTCTTGTTTCATTGAAAGTTGGCTTGATTTTAGCAATCAAAAAACTATTATCTTCTGTAAATTGAACTTGAGCACCTCGTTCAATAACAAATCTTTGATTATTTTTAAGATGTTGTACAATCAATAAACCATCGCCCTCTTGAGGATTTATGGTGTATGACATCCAATTTGCGTCATTGGATAAAATAACATCTTTGATTGTCTGCCATTGATCATATACGGTATGATCTAAAGGCTTTTTTTGTGCACTTACTACAAATGATAAAAGCGCTAGGAAAATGCTAAAAATACATTTCATATGAGGTTAAATTGAATAATCAATTTACGATAAGTTTTAAAAAAACTATAATCTATTTGTGGATTTGTTGGCGCATAACACGAATCATTTGAAGTAAGACAGAAATGGCAATTAATACAATGCCAATATAAAAGCCCTTCCCCATTTGTTTTTGCTCCTGGAATAGGATAATGGCTATAATAATACCATATACGGGTTCTAAATTTAGGGTTACATTCATGGTAAATGCACTAATTTTTTTTAGTGCATTTAGCATTAAATGATTTGCTAAGACAGTACAAACTAGTGCTAAAATGATCAACCAGAACCAATCTGTTTGTGTTGGTATAATAAATGTAGTATGCTGGTAGGCATTGATACTAATAATCACTAAAGTCAAAAAAAATAAACCCCCAATCATTTCAAATGTTTGAATTGTTTGTGTATTATGTTGAGCAGTTAATCTTTTATTGATAATAGTAAAAATTGATGCAAAAAAAGCCGAAATCAATCCAACAAGAATACCTGTTCTAAAATGAATGTCAAACTGAAATATAAATAAAATACCTATCAAACTAAGCAGACCTATAATGATATCATTCCAAACAAATTTTGATTTAAAAAATACAGGCTCAAGGACTGCAGTGAATAAACCAACACTTGAAATGCAAACCAATGCAATAGATACATTAGCTAATTTAATACTACCATAAAAACAAACCCAATGAATGGCTATTAAAACGCCAATCAACATCAATCTTGCTTTGTCTTTCGTTGAAACTTTAGCTGAAGTTTGATGCATTAAATAAATTGGAATTAAAGCTAAAACCGTCAGTAGCATTCTGTAAAATACTAACACGAGACCATTCAATTGAATTAGGTTACCAATTGGCGCAGTGAGTCCAGCTAAGAAAACAAATAGATGTAATTGTATTAAAGATCGCTTAAAGCTGCTCACGTTTGATATGTTTGATAAAATGTCCCGTAAAAGACTGCCATTGCATGCTAAGTACACCCATTATAGCTTCTTTGATAATACCTTTTGACATTTTACTAATACCAATTTTTCTATCGATAAAAATAATTGGCACTTCTTTTAATTTAAAACCTAGACGCCAGGAGGCAAATTTCATCTCAATTTGGAAAGCATATCCAATAAATTTAATATTGTCTAATTGAATAGCTGCAAGTACTTTGTTCTTATAACACACAAATCCAGCTGTAGGATCTTTGACTGGCATACCAGTAATGATTCTAGTGTAAAGAGACCCCCCTTTTGAATAAATCAAGCGATCTAAAGGCCAATTTTCAGTTCCACCTCCTTTAACGTATCTGCTACCTATAGCCACATCAGCTCCATTTTCACAGGCTGTTAACAATCTGTCAAGGTCTAAAGGATTATGTGAAAAATCGGCATCCATCTCGAATATATAATCATATTGATTGTCTAAAGCCCATTTGAAACCATGTATGTAAGCAGTACCTAAACCTAATTTTCCTTTTCTTTCTTGTATGAATATTTTATCAGGATGTAATAACATCAGTTCTTTAACAATAGCTGCTGTACCATCTGGAGATCCATCATCAATTACTAAAACATGGTATTGATTACCGAGAACGATGACAGCTTTTATAATTGCTGCAATATTTTCCCTTTCATTATAAGTTGGTATGATTACAATTTTTTTCACCTTTTTTTGGGGGATAAGTAAAGAAAATAGGAATTAAATGATAGTAAATATATGTTATTTATTTAATATAGTTCTATTTAATATTTCAGTAAGCTTTTGTTTAGTATGTAAGGCAAAATCACCTTTCATCATCCAATCATAATATTGAGGTTCTTCCTTTAACACTTGACTTACAGGCTTCCCTTTATGTTTACCGAAATTAAAGGTCTCCACCCCATTTTCCATTACAAATCGACGTGCAAAATCAACAATTTTGTCTTCTCCAGTAAATTTGACAATAGATTCAACTGTATTACCAATAATCGAATACCTTTCTAATTGTGCCTCTAGGACTTCCCATGTGGCTGTAGCGTCAGCTTCTGCAGTATGAGCGTCTTCCAAACTCTTATTACAATAAAATTTATATGCCGCACTTAATGTACGTTGTTCCATCATGTGAAACACTTTTTGAACATCTAGTAATTTACGTGATTCAATGTCTACAGAAATACCAGCTCTTAGAAATTCTTCGTTTAACATTGGTATATCAAATCGATTACTGTTATATCCTGCCAAGTCTGACCCTTCTATAAATTGTTTTATCTCGTTCGCCACTTGTTTAAATGTGGGTGCGTCTTTAACCATTTCATCTGTAATACCATGCACTGCAGTAGTCACAGCAGGGATAGGCATTTCTGGATTTATTAGTTTTCGCTTCACTAGTTTTGATCCATCTGGCATGATTTTGACTATGGCTATTTCAACAATTTTATCTGTACTAACATTAATGCCAGTTGTTTCTAAATCTATGAAACAGATGGGTTGGAAAAGTTGTAATCGCATAAGCTTTATTATGTGTCGAAGTTAAACAATCTACCATTGTAAATACTAGATTCTTAGTGAAATACTTTAAAAGAATTACCTAATTTTACACTTTAAATGAATAATAATGAATTGGCATCCAATAAACTCAATAGATCAATTAGAACAAATAAAAGCTGCTTCCTTCAATAGACCACAAGTGATTTTCAAGCATAGTACAACTTGCAGTATTAGCAGAATGGCTTTGGATAGATTTGAACGTGCTTCAGCGCCTGAAAATGTTGATTTTTATTATTTAGACTTACTGAAATATAGACAGATTTCAACTGCTATAGCTGATTTTTTTCAAGTGCACCACGAATCTCCTCAAGTGATCTTAATCAAGGATGGTGAATGCGTTTATGATGAAAGCCACTATGGTATAATGATGGACGAACTTATATCCTTTCTATAATCATTGCACTAGCACCACCTCCTCCATTACAAATGGCTGCTGCGCCATATTTGGCCTGATGATCTTGTAAAATGTGTGCTAATGTAACAATAATCCTAGCACCACTACATCCTAGTGGATGACCTAGGGAAACAGCACCACCTCTAACATTCACTTTAGAAGGATCAAGATGTAGTAATTTTGTATTGACTATACCTACTACAGAAAAAGCTTCATTAAATTCAAAAAAATTGATATCAGAAGTTGTTAATTTAGCTTTCTCTAAGGCTTTTGGTAATGCTAAGGCAGGAGCAGTAGTGAACCATTTTGGATCCTGTTCAGCATCTGCAAAACTGGTTATTTTAGCAATTGGTTTTAATCCAAGCGCTTTCATTTTTTCTCCACTTATCAAAACAATCGCTGCGGCACCATCATTCATCGTACTTGCGTTTGCTGCAGTTACTGTACCTGTCTTGCTAAATGCAGGATTCAGGCTTGAAATTTTATCAAACTTAACATTAAATGGCTCTTCGTCCTTTGTAATAGTAATTGGATCTCCTTTTTTTTGAGGAATCATTACAGGTACTATTTCATTCAAAAATAAACCTTGCTCAATTGCTGCTTGTGATTTAGTATAACTACTAATTGCAAATGCGTCTTGATCTGCTCTAGAAATATGATTTTCTGTTGCACATAAATCTGCAAAATTTCCCATAGCAACTTGATCGTATACATCCACTAAACCATCTTTTGCTAATCCATCTAAAAGTGTAGTATCTCCATATTTATTACCCCAGCGCTGATGCATATTGTAAAATGGGACATTACTCATACTCTCCATGCCACCAGCAACAATAATTTCAGCATCTCCTAAAAGAATATTTTGTGCTGCTAGAGCGATAGCCTTCATTCCACTTGCACAAACCTTGTTGATTGTTGTGCAGATAACTTTATCTGGCAAACCCGCTAATTTGGCTGCTTGTCGAGCAGGCGCTTGTCCAAGTCCGGCTTGGATGACTGATCCCATATACACTTCATCCACTAAATTGACATCCAGGTTGATTTTGTCCATTGCACCTTTTATTGCAAAAGCACCTAGTTGTGTTGCTGTATAATTTTTTAGTACACCACCAAAAGAACCTATTGGTGTTCTAACTGCCGCTATTATAAATACTTCTCTAGACATAAAATACAATTTTTGATAAATAAATTAATAATTTAGGATTCAGTATTTGCTGCTGTAATCAAACGAATACCTCCTTCTTCAATGGTTATTTTTTTCGCTTTATATAACATACCCACATTCATCTTGAATGCTTTTTTACTGATCCCAAAAAAAGCATAAATATCTTCTGGAGAGGACTTGTCGTGGTAGGGCAAAAAGCCTTTATGTAGTTTTAATAATTGAATCAATTTTACTTGATCGTCATCTAATTTCTCTACACCTTGTTTACCAATACCAATGTCTAATTTATTATCTTCTCTAATTTTTTTTACAAATCCATCTTCAATGATTTGACCTATATGTAAATGTGTAAACACTTCATTTTTATATACCAATCCTTGATGTACCTGATTTACTATTACTACATAACCAATATCCGTTTCACGATATACTTGTAATTTAACTTTTTCTCCTTCTTTTACGGTAAGAAGATCATTACTTATTTGATTGTCAATTTTTTCAGTAGCAGCAACCCTTCCTGTTTGTTTATCTAAATACAACTTAACTAAATATTTACCACCCAAACGCATACTTGAAAGTTGTTGAGAGACAGGGACAAACAAGTCCTTCATTAAACCCCAATCCATAAAAGCACCTTGCTTAGTGATGGCCACTACTTTTAATGCTGCAATATCACCCACCACTGCAAATGGCTCTTGTGTTGTAGCAATTAATCGATTATCAGAATCATGGTAAACAAATACACTAATAGTGTCTCCCACTTGTAAGCCAGAAGGTGCAAAACGTTTTGGCAATAATACACCTTCAGCACCATCATCCATATAAAATCCAAAATCTACCTTTCGGTCTACACGCATTAAATTAAATTGACCTACTTTGATAGTTGACATATTCACTTTATTTTATACAAAATTAGAACAATTCTGGCTGTTCGTCATTGGGATCTTTTATAACTACTTTGGTCTCCCAGTCCATTTCAATGGATTTACTAAAGTCAACTAATTTAGTACCTACAGCCTTAGATCCCATCACATCGACCATTTTACTCACCTTGAATTTAGCTTTTCTCTGCTGCGTACCTTTCCCAGATACCACAACCAGAATTGGCTCTATGTGCGAAGACACTGCAGCAACATAATTACCACTTCCTTCTTTAATGAAGGAAAACGGTGTTTTTAATGTGGTAGTTTCTATCTTGAATCTTTTGATATTGAATTGTAGTTTTTCTTTATCTAAATACACTGCTGTAATTACTTTTTCAGGATTGAACTTTTCGATGAAAATAACTTTTTCAGGATCAAATCTTTGTGTTAATTCCGTATCAGTTACTTCATAATTTCCATCTTTGGTAATGATAATTAATTTTTCATCTTCAAAAGTGCCTAAGTATTGTCCTTTTTCTTCTGCATTTAATCTGCCGAACTTATCATCGAACCACAATTTTCTACCCACTAAGGTACTTTTACCTGCTTCTTTTAATTTAACAGCTTTAATAGGATACTTGGTTACTTGATTTCCCACACTACTTCTTCCTTTTACTTCTAGTGTTTCAAAAAAGAAATCAAATTCTTTAATCCTTGCACTACAATTTGGACTTAAAATAATTTTTACAGATTCAGCTTCTCCATTGGCATTAATAGATAGATAATGTACTTTAGATTTTTCTATACTTTTAGCCAATACATATTCTTTGTCTCTGGTAACACCCGTAACATTAAAACGTTTTGCATAACTGATTCCTGAAGTGCCATCTACATATATCATATTATAGGTTGTACGCTCGTCGTTTTTCTGAAATACAGCAGCATGAATGATTTCTTTGCCAATAAATATTTTATCAGATACTTTGACCACTTTCATCGTGCCGCCTTTTGTAAAAGCAATAATGTCATCATAATCTGTACAGTCGCAAAGAAATTCATCTTTCTTTAAACTTGTACCAATGAAACCTTCAGTTCTATTAATGTATAATTTAGTATTTGCGATAGCAACTTGCTTAACTTGAATGGTGTCAAATTCTTTTAATTCTGTCTTACGCTCTTTGCCTTTACCATATTTTTTCTGCAGATTTTCATAATAACTAACTGCATAATCAACTAAGTTTTCAAGATTATGTTTTACTTCTTTTATCTCTGCTTCAATAGATTTAATTTGTGTAATTAAATCCTCAATGTCTAATTTATAAATTCTCCTAACTGGCTTATCAGTTAATTTTAATAAATCAGCTCTTTCTATTGGTTTTTTAAATTTCTTTTTAAATGGTTCAAAAGCTTTATCAATTGCATCGATTACCTTTTCCCAGTTAAGATGTTTCTTTTCTAGTTCTTGGTAAATCTTTTCTTCGAAGAATATTTTTTCTAAACTAGTAAAATGCCATTTTTCTAATAATTCTTGTAAATGAATCTCCAATTCTGCTTTTAATAAGGCTTTTGTGTGATCCACAGAATAACGTAATAAATCACTAACGCCAAGGAATTGTGGACGTTGGTTAACGATTACACAAGCATTTGGAGATAAACTAATTTCACAATCAGTAAATGCATATAATGCATCAATAGTAATGTCTGGAGAAATTCCGGCAGCTAAATCAATTTGAATCTCCACTTGTGCAGCAGTAACGTCCGTAACTTTTTTGATTTTAATTTTACCTTGGTCATTTGCCTTAGTTATACTTTCCATCAACTGCGAGGTGGTGACCCCATATGGCACATCTTTAATAACGAGTGTCTTCTTGTCCAATTCTTCTATATGAGCCCTAACTCTTATTTTACCACCTCTTTTACCGTCATTGTATGCAGAAGCGTCAATCATTCCTCCAGTTTGAAAATCTGGCAATAATTCAAATTTACGACCTCTTAAATATTTAACACTTGCCTCTAATAATTCATTGAAATTGTGCGGCAAAATTTTAGTCGATAATCCTACAGCTATACCATCAGCCCCCTGAGCTAATAATAAAGGAAACTTCATAGGCAAAGTAACAGGTTCCTGTTTTCTTCCATCATAACTCAATGCCCAGTCTGTCGTTTTATTATTAAACGCAACTTCTAAAGCAAATTTGCTTAATCTAGCTTCAATATAACGTGAGGCTGCAGCAGCATCGCCAGTTCGAACATCACCCCAATTCCCTTGAGTTTCTACTAATAAATTCTTTTGACCTATATTCACTAAAGCATCGCCTATACTTGCATCACCATGGGGATGGTATTGCATACTTTGTCCAATAATATTAGCTACTTTATTAAATCTTCCATCATCCATTTCTTTCATGGCATGTAGAATTCTTCTTTGAACGGGTTTTAAACCATCTTCTATAGCAGGTACTGCTCTTTCAAGAATCACATAGGATGCATAATCCAAAAACCAGTTTTTATATTGTCCTTGAACACCTGATTCGTTTTCTGTGACTCTACTTAAATTTTTTTCTTTTGCCATAACTATGCTGATTCGTAACTTTTAGATTCGATAGGTATCTTCACTGCCGTCACTTAAACTATTTAATTCAATAAAAATTAGGTCTGTAATTGCGATTAATTCATGCCAAACATGGGCAGAAATTTTTACTCTTGTTGGCGCAATCAATTCAATAATTTTTTCTTCTTTTGAGTTCAAATCCTTCCAATGCAAATTAGCTTTACCTTGTAATAAAAGCATGTCCTCAGGATTTTTACCAACATACAAGCCTTTATGATAATGTTGACCACTCACCGTTCCTGCTTTTCGATATACCAATAAAAATTCACCAGTTCTATCCGTACTAAAATAATGAAGCGCACCTCGCTCATCTACTGCTTTGATATCTATTGATTGAATTTGTACTGACATGATTTCACTTATTTATACTTCTGTTTCAGCTATCAATTTAGAGCCGCCAGGCATCTGAACAACCATGTCTTTCCATCCTTTACTCCAATCCCCAGCTATTACTAATTTGCCTTCTTCTTCTAATGCTTTTAAACGAAAAACTATAAAAGCATCTCCTATTTTCACTTTCATTTTACTTAAAATGTTCGTTATGGCACTTGGTAATTTTTGGGCATTTTTAGTTAACAAAGAGAGGATCTCTTTATCATAATAACTAATAGCCATACTTAATATTTTCTTACCTCCATCTAAGAAACGAACACCTTCATTCTCGTTACATATTTTTTTCCATTCGTCTGGATCCAATTCAAATTCACTTAAAGAAATAGGTCTTGCTAATTTTTTAGCTTTTAAAAATTCTTTAGGTTGTATCTGACTTAAATGTGTTGGATAAAATAATTGCCCTTTTTCATTTAAGAATGGCAGGTTATTTAAGTATAAAACATGAATACGTCCTTGATATTCTTTAAATTGACTCATTAACCAGTAATAACCACAAACATCATGCACATTCTGTCCCATCCAAATCCAAATCATTTCATTTTCATCATGATTCAATGCATTTTGTAAATGATGCACTGTTAGTTTATCATCTACAATATCCAATTGGTCTTCATAAGGGGAGTTAGCTAATACATTTTTCCACCAATCTCTTCTCAATTGATATCCTTCTGTTTCATACAAATCCAATAATGGTCCAACTGCATAGTCGTCCTTAATTTCAATAATCTTTCCAGTCAAAGATTCATCTAATTCCATAGCAGCTTCTAAAGCAGCTATATCCGCTGTGTTAAATACTATGTGTATCATTTGCTTTATCTAGTTCAACTTTTAAATTATTGATAATAAAATCTTGTCTTTCAGGTGTATTTTTGCCCATATAATATTCTAACAAATGTTGGATATGATCCCCTTGTTCTAAAATGACTGGCGCTAATTTTATGTCTGCATTGATAAATTTTCCAAACTCTTCTGGACTAATCTCACCTAACCCTTTGAATCGAGTTATTTCAGGCTTACTACCTAATTCAGCAATCGCTTTTTGCTTTTCAGCTTCATCGTAGCAATAAATTGTTTTTTGTTTATTACGAACACGGAACAAAGGTGTTTCTAAAACAAATACATGACCTCTTTTAACTAAATCAGGGAAGAACTGTAAAAAGAAAGTTAACATCAACAATCGAATGTGCATTCCGTCCACATCGGCATCAGTTGCAATCACAATATTATTATAACGTAGACCTTCTAATCCATCTTCAATATTCAATGCATGTTGTAATAAATTAAACTCCTCATTCTCATACACTACTTTTTTGGTTAGCCCAAAAGCGTTCAATGGCTTACCTCTTAAGCTGAATACTGCTTGTGTATCTACATTTCTAGATTTAGTTATGCTACCACTAGCTGAATCTCCCTCAGTAATGAACAAAGTACTGTTTTGCTGAGTGGAAATAAATATTTCTTTATTTTTATTGGGCACTTCATCATTTAAGTGCACTCTACAATCTCTTAGTTTCTTGTTGTGTAAATTAGCTTTTTTAGCACGTTCATTTGCTAATTTTTTGATGCCTGCCAGTTCCTTACGTTCACGTTCATTTTGTTCAATTCTCTTTTTAAGTGCATCAGCAACTGAAGGATTTCTATGTAAGAAATTATCCAATTCCTTAGCAAGAAATTCAGTGACAAAGTTTTTCATACTTGGGCCACCATCTGCCACATTTTGAGATCCTAATTTTGTCTTTGTTTGACTCTCAAAAACGGGCTCTTGAACACGCACAGACACAGCCGCTACAATACTTGTTCTAATATCGGAGGCCTCATAGTCTTTTTTGTAAAAGTCACGTATCACTTTTACATAAGCTTCTCTAAATGCTTGTTGGTGGGTACCTCCTTGAGTAGTGTATTGTCCATTAACAAAAGAGAAAATATCTTCTCCATAATCATTGTTATGTGACACGGCTACTTCGATATCCTCTCCTTTTAAATGTATAATCGGATACCTTAACTCATCTGGATTTGTTTTACGCTCTAATAAATCCAACAACCCATTTTTACTAATGAATTTTTTATCATTAAAGTGGATAGTTAAGCCAGCATTTAGATAACAATAATTCCAAAGTTGACTTTCTATGTATTCATAAATAAAATGATAATTTTTGAATATCGTTGCATCTGGCGTAAATACTACTAATGTCCCATTCGCTTCGGAAGTTTTAGTCTCCTTAGTTTCTTCTATTAAAACGCCTCTTTTGAAACAAGCAGATCTTTGTTTGCCCTCTCTAAATGCAGTGACCATGAAATCATCACTTAAAGCATTCACAGCCTTAGTACCTACTCCATTTAATCCAACAGATTTTTGAAAAGCTTTACTATCATATTTAGCGCCTGTATTGATCTTACTTACAACATCTACGATCTTGCCTAACGGAATACCTCGTCCATAATCTCGTATGGTGACTGTTTTATCTTGAATGGATATTTCAACCTGTTTACCATACCCCATGGTATGTTCATCAATACAGTTATCAATGACTTCTTTAATTAGAACATATATACCATCATCTGGAGCCGAACCATCTCCTAATTTCCCAATATACATACCAGGTCTTAGACGAATATGTTCTTTCCAATCTAAGGATCGGATGGAGTCTTCATTATATTCAGCTGGTATTTTTACTTCTGCCATAGTTATCAATGCTTTATGGACAAATTTATGCCCTAGTAAGTTTGCAAATCTAATGCCCAAGGGCCTGTTTTAGCCACTAAAGGGGATTATGTGGATAAAAGATTATTTTCTTATCTTTGAAATATCAAAAATCAGCCCTCATATCCAATTGTTGATTTAGACTACATAAAGTCAAAATCCATTGAATTATCTACTGAAAATGACAAATTTCAGTCTTTTTTAAGAGATTTGGACAGTTTATCATTAGATAAATCTGTTTTTGAACTTTCTGAGTTGATCTCTCCAAAAATTGAATGTACTGATTGTGGCAATTGCTGTAAAAGCCTAATGGTGAATATAGATGAAACAGAAGCAAACAATTTAGCTGCCCATTTAGGTCAAGATAGAGTTGAATTTGATGAAAAATACCTATCTAAAGGTGAATCTGGCAACATGGTGATCAATGCCATTCCATGTCACTTTTTAAAAGACAATAGTTGTACCGTATACAGTCATCGATTTGCTGGTTGTAAAGAATTTCCTGCTTTTCATGTACCAGATTTTAATAAAAGATTGTTTACAACATTTATGCATTACGATCGATGTCCAATTATTTTTAACGTCATTGAAACTTTAAAAATAGAAACTGGGTTTAAATTATAACAAAATAACGTAATATGTCTATACGTTTTGGGATAGATCAATTATTGAAGCTAAATCCAACTTGGAAAAAACTTAGAATTGGCATGTTAACCAATGATGCTGCAAAAACATGGAATGGACTACCCAGTAGAAAGGCATTGATAGATGAAGGATTCAATCTGGTTCAATTATTTTCTCCAGAACATGGTATTGATACAAATGGGAAAGACGGTGCTTTAATGAAGGATCAAATTGATCCAATTACCCATTTACCAATCATTAGTTTATATGGCAACAAATTCGCCCCTGAATCCTCTGACTTAGAAAATATTGATATACTAATTTTTGATGTACCAGATGCTGGCACTAGATTTTACACTTTTTTATGGTCAATGACCTACTTTATTGAGACTGCTGCGAAAAATAATAAAAAAATAATCATTCTTGACAGACCTAATCCATTATCTGGGAATTTTGATTTAGTAGAAGGGCCAATGCTTGACCTGAAAGTAAGCAGTTTTATTGGTAGATTTAGTATCCCAATTAAACATCAATCTACTTTTGGAGAACTTGCGCAATATTTTAATCAAAAAATGAATTGGAAAGCAGACCTTGAAATTATAAAATGTACTAAATGGAAAAGATGGCATACTTTTTCTGAATGGGGCTTGCCATGGGTGAAAACCTCTCCAGCAATTCAAAATTTTGAATCTTGTTTATTATATCCTGGTCTTTGTTTTTTTGAAGCTACCAATGTGTCTATAGGAAGAGATACAGCCTTTTCTTTTGAATGGGTTGGCGCACCATGGCTTAAAACTGATAAACTCGTTCCAATTTTAAATCAAGTATTAGGTAATGATTTAAAAATTGAACCTTTAAATAACGCAATTAGGCTAAAAGTGAAAGAACCTTCTTTATATAAAGCTGTAATGAATGGACTTATTCTTTTAAAAATAATCAAAGACATCTTCCCTAATGAATTTAAATGGGCTCCCTATCCTACTGAACACAATAAAAAAGGTGAAAATCACTTATCTAAATTACTAGGCATTCCTAATGCGGAACAATTGTTTGAATTACCATTGAAGGATTGGCTTCAACAAATTTCGAAATTATTAAGAGTAAACCATTGGCATAAAGAGATGGAACCTTTTCTTTTATACATTTAGTGTTAGTTATTCAACAACTAATTTATCTGATCTTTTTGTACCTGCATACAATTCATATTCCAGTAACCTACAATCAATTGTGGCATTATAAAATTCAATTCTTCTGCTTGGTTTTAAACGAACTTTTTTTGCTAAATCTAAGTTACCAGTAAAAATATATCCGATCATCCCTTTACATTGATTTTTCATAAAATCCCCCATTCTTGCATAGGTTACTTCTAATTCAATTTCTTCACCTAATCTCTCACCATATTCTGGATTGAACATTATTACAGCATTTTGAGTTGGCTCAGGCATTTTTGTTTTTTCAAAATCAGTGACTTGAAATTCAATCAAGTCCTCTACGCCAGCAACTTTAGCATTAATTTTAGCAATATCAATAGCCTGTTTACTAATATCAGAAGCAATAATTTTTAATCCAGGTATGGTTTTTATTTGTTCATCTAATTTTAATCTTTCATTGTAATACATACTATCATGATACCCTAATAAATGCATGAATGCATAACTCTCTCTTAATAAGCCTGGAACTCTTTTAGTAGCAATCAAGGCGGCTTCTATCGCTAATGTACCAGAACCACACATTGGATTCACAAACAACGAAGCTTGATCCCATTTGGTAGATAATATTGTTGCAGCTGCAAGTGCTTCTAACATTGGTGCTTTGCCAGGTAATTTTCTATAACCATGTTTAGCTAATGACTCCCCAGAAGTATCTAAAAAAACCTCTGCTTCATCATGCTTCCAGAACAAGTAGACTACTGCGCCCGATAATGTTGAGCCAGTGGAAGGTCTTAAATTAGTAGCATCTCTCATTCTATCTACGATCGCGTCTTTAACGCGTAAATTGGAAAATAAATTGGTAGATATACTAGGATGAAAGACATTGCTTGTGACTGAAAAATAACCCTTTGGGTCTATTAATTTTTCCCAATGAATACTGACTATACTTTTATACAATTCATCTGGATCGTTGCATATAAATGATTTAATTGAATACATCACTTGACTAGCACATCGAAGATTCAAATTTAAACGTATACAATCTTGAACTGTACCTGTTAATTCAACACCAGTTTGAAAAACTCGGTCTACTCTAAATCCTAAAGCAATTACTTCTTTATTTAATGAAGGAGCTAGCCATTTATGACAGGTAATGATAATTTTTCTGGGTGTTGTAAAAACTTGCATAAATACAAACTTACTGCAATTTAACTAACGACAATCATTCTACTTGCAAATACAGATCAATTAATTAAAATTAAAACACATCTAAATTAGCATTCATTTCCATCTACAATAAAATTATGATGTTTTCAATCAATCAAAATAAGCGAAATTTATGCTTTATAAATCTTTTCATTATTGTATGTTTTAGCTTTATTAGTATTGATTTATTAGCTACAAATTATTATGTAGATCCTTCATCAACTTTAAGTATTTCAAATGGTTCGATCAACTATCCCTGGAAAACGATAAGCCAAGTAAATGCAGGTACAACAAGTTTATTACCAGGTGATTCAGTTTTATTTAAGAGAGGCCAAACAATTTCAGGAAGACTGGTCGTACAAGCTTCTGGTTCAGCTAGTGCACCTATTGTTTATAGTGCATATGGTTCAGGTAATATGCCAGAACTCACCTATACTGCGTCTGATATCATCACTATTACAAATAAAAAATATATCGTAATTGATGGACTTAAGATTATTGATAAAACAATGCCGATAAATGACCATACAATTATTGCAAAAATTAGTTATGCAATCACTTTGCAAAATGCACCCTATTGCACCATTAAACATTGTGAAATCACACTTGTTGGTATTGCCATTGCAGCACAGGCAGGATCTAACTATACAACTATTGACTCTAATTATATACACAATTTAAGAGCAGTAAGAAACACCATTGGAGGTGATGATGATTATGGTGCTAATGCCATGGTGATAGGAAGTTCAAATAACATTATTACAAATAATAACATGATAGATTGTTGGGCTACAAGTTATGACTATGGATATGATGGTGGCGCCGTAGAATTTTTTGGGGCAAACATTAGTGATAACCTGATTTTATACAATACAGCCATTAATTGTAACGGTTTTATAGAGATTGGCAGTAATTCAAATGGTATTTCCAACAACAATTTAATTGCCTATAATAAAATCATCAACTGTGGACAAACAGGTACTTTTCATAACAAAGTAAATAGTTTCGCTATAACTATTAATAATTTAAAATTTTACAATAATGTGATCATTGAGTCAAAGAAACAATTCAATACAGTGAATGCATTGTTTTGGTACTCTGATCCTACTAACATTGATATGGTGGTCATTAAAAATAATGTAATTTGGTTAACTACTGGCGAAAATGTAATCAACAGAAATCAAGATATCCGTAAACTCATTCATACAAATAATATATATTATATAAAAAATGGTGTTGTGGGAATGACTATTGATAGTTCAGAATTTTTTTTTTCAAACACTTTCCCAATTTTTAAGGATACTACTGATAGTCCTGAATATTGGGATTACAATCTAGTACAAAATTCACCTGCTATTAATCACGGTATATATGTTGGACTAGAAAATGATTTTATAAAAAATCCAATTATAGGACCTCCAGATATTGGAATATTTGAATACCAGAATTCAGATACGACACCAGTCTTAAATGTCCAAGCAATTATAGGCGAAATAAGATGTTTTGGTGGCACTGCAAATATTCAAATTAATGCATTTGGTGGCGTCCCTCCATATATAGGAATTGGTACTTATATAAGAACTGCAGGAAATTATGTTTTTAAAGTAACTGATTCTATAGGAACTCAGAAATCAATTAGCATAACATTAACTCAACCTGATTCATTGTCTATCTCCATAGGATATGGAATTATAACTTCTTATAACCCAACTACCACTATTTATGTTTCAACGGATGGTGGAACTGCCCCATTTACATATCAATTAGATGATGCCCCATTCCAAGCTTCAAATAATTTTCCGAATCTGTTTCCTGGTACTTATAAAGTTACAGTTAAAGATGCCAATGGCTGTTTAGCAACTAAAACAATAAGTCTATCTATTACATCAATTACAAGTAATCCAGATAAAAAACTTAAATTAAATGTATACCCAAATCCCTCAAATACAAGTTTTAATGTAAGCAGTATTAAATACCGTGGCAGCTTTGTGACGATGAATTTAAATGTATATAATGCTTTTGGTCAGATTGTATATTCAGCTCAAGGTCGATCCAATGTAACTTACACATTTGGCGCAAATTTTATCCCAGGTAATTATGTATTGATAGCAGTAGTGGATGGAACTGTACAAGCCGTTAAATTATTAAAACTATAAACATTAAGTCCTAAAATAAAAATTCCTCAACAAATGTTGAGGAATTTTCTCTGTGGGAGCACACGGGCTCGAACCGCGGACCCTCTCGGTGTAAACGAGATGCTCTGAACCAACTGAGCTATGCTCCCTAAAGGAGGGCAAAAATAAGGGGGGATTTTCAATTTCCCAAATTTTTTTAAAAAAATAATAAAAGATCAATTAACCTGTTGAACTGTCAAAATGATAGATGGAATTAGAGGACGAACAGGATCTGTTCTTGCTTGAATAGTTTGAATTTGAATATTAGCAAGGGTTGAACTCCACATAATTTCGATATAATCATTGGCATTCAGATTTCTAAAGAAATTCCATGCTGCAACGGTAGCAGCAACAGCTGTACCCCCTTGAATTGTGATATCGGTACAAGTGGCTGGCACATCTACCCCATTTTTTCTTAACCAAATGGAAACATATGCAGTAGCAGTTCCTAATGCTCTATCTAATTGTGCAGAAAATTGAATATTGTATCTACCTGTTTTTTCTACAGTAATTTTAGAATTATCAACAACACTGACCCCTTGAGCAAAATCTAGGGTATTGTATAACATTGTATAAGCCGTATTCGGCATAGTAGCAACCTGTGTTGTATTATCGTGCCATGCTCCATAAGCCGCAGTTGTGATATTATTTACACCTGAACCATTAGTGCCCAATAAAATACCTGATAGTTGATTGGTGCCTGTTCCACCATGAGCAATATCAATTACTGAAGCACTCCAAGTTCCAGCCGCAATGGTTCCAACCGTAGATAAATTTGGTAATGTATTGATGGTTGAATTAGTGGTAGCCGTAATATTACCAGCTAAAACAGCATTACTTGCAGAGGTTGCATTTCCTCTAAGTTCTCCAATAAATTCATTAGCACTCAACGAATTAATACCTGATATATTAGTTGTGGTTGAACCTAAGACTAATGCTGTAGAACCTATTGTAATTTGTTTGTTTTCTAATTGATTATTTGAA
Source organism: uncultured Sediminibacterium sp. (assembly GCA_964492205.1). GTDB lineage: Bacteria > Bacteroidota > Bacteroidia > Chitinophagales > Chitinophagaceae > Sediminibacterium. Next base: position 3,647 of record CAZBJP010000018.1, on the reverse strand, counting down.
ATAGCAGTACCACTCCATGTACCAGCCGTAATGGTACCTACAGTACTTAAATTTGGTAGAGCTGTAAGGGATGAATTACTAGTTGCTGAAATATTCCCAGCAATTGTAGCAGTTGAAGCATTGCCAGTAGTATTTTGATTTAGAATTGGAAAATTAATTAGTTCAGCTGCACTACCATTCCTTTTTAAAAAATCTTGACTAAATTCTTTTCTTTGATACCCAGCTAACATGGCAACAGTATCAGCTATATTAATTTTATTATTAATTATAGAATCTAAACCTACCACACCTGACCAATCAATTTTTTTAGCAACGATTGCGTAAGGCACATCATTCATTTGTTGTAAACCTAGATTTAAGAAATTGATGCCCCCTTCTGGATCAATTTCAACACCAATATATAAAGGTTTATTCAGCCAATTAATTTTATCATATGTACCAGAAGTAACAATAATTGAATGTTCAACAGTACCTATGACAAGACTAAACATACCAACTACGTTGGTTTTAACTCGCTTAATTTCTTGGTAGCTTATTTTACCATCACTTGATCCCTCTATGATACTTAGTCGTATTGTAATATTTTTTTCGGGTATGATAGAACCATCTGTATTTCTTGCAATTGCTTGAAAATGAATGCCACTATTATTTTTTATTTGAGCAAAAACAAAAAAATGGCAACCAAGAAATATGATTAAGAAAAACAGTTTCATGTTTATTAAATTTTAATAATTCTTAAATACTTTGTTCTGTAATATCGGTTATCAATAATATAATTCAACATCAACACATAAGTACCCGTAACTAAATTTGATAAAGCAATTTTTTTCTTAAAAGATGGAGTGCTAAAAGGAGGATAAAAAACGTTTACCAATTCACCTTTCATATTTAACAAACTCATTTCTACAATTTTTATCCTTTCTTGAGCATTAAAAATGTATACATGACTATTTGTAGGATTAGGATATACAGAGATTAAATTATATTTTAAGTCTAAATTAGAAAGGCTATCTAAACTTGGGTTCATGATCTTTTCGAAATCTTTAGGTTGTAAAAAACCACTGGTTAACAGTAAAGACATTTGATCAGTAAATGATTTTGCAAAAACCTGCCCTATATTCCAATCAATAATCATGGATCCAATATTGAAAGAATTTCCTGTCGTATTTGTCTCAATTGAACTTGAAGGAGCTTTAGATTGAGCAAATCCAATTGTTATTGGTAAAATAAAAAACGAAACAGAAAGATAGAAAACAACAAGTAGTTTATACACTGGACTTAGTTTATAGTAAGATAGTTCAAATTTTTTAAATATGATAAAATCTTAAAAACAGTCATGTAAATGTAAAAACCTAATTTAATTGAACAGCTGGAAGCCTATTAGATTGGCTGTCAAAAAGAAATAATTCTACTATTTCAAAGCTCCAATATTTAAACAATGGAGATTTTTGTAAGATATCCTTTACCTCATTTTTTGTGTAGGCATTGATCGTGATCCAAGATTGTTGAGATTCCATGCTTACTGAATAGGTCTCAATGATACCTTTATTTAAAAGGTAATTAATATATGTTCTGTGTGGTGGGACTAAGGTCATAAACTCCTCGTCCATATCAAATGATATAATTGCTTGAAATTTTTTCATTCTAACTCTAAGTTAGTAAAGATCATTAAATATCATACAGTACGAATGTTAAAAATTTCGCATTATGTAATTTCTGTCTAATTTATTTGAATTGAACATAGCTAATTCTTCCACCAGAACCGGCTAAAAATGCAGCTTTTTTAGTAGGATGTTTCTTTACCACATGATATGGGTCTGAAGTTAAAGAAATCCAATTTGTTCCTTTATTATTAGACATATCCACTCCAGAGGTACCACAGGTAATAATCGTTTCATTATTTATAAACTCGACACTTGATTTGTATCCATTAGGAGAAGCTATTTTGGTAGGCTGCCAAACCATTTTCCTTTCTGTTAAATGTTTTCTGTCAGATTTAGATTCCAAGAATAATCGAAAGGCAACAATATTACTGTCTATTTTTTTTTGATTCATAAAATCGCCCCCAACAATTATAACACGATTTCTATTGGGAGATACCGCAATACTATTTGCGCCAGTTGAATTAGACCCTTGAATAATTGGTAGCGCAAAAGCTTTACCATGCTTCCATAACCTACTACTAGACCCACCTGTTACTAAAATAAGTTCTTTTCCAATTTGTACTAGATTGGAATTACTTGAAGCAAAAAATGCTTCTCCTTTTTTTAATTTAGAAGTAAAATATGTAGTAGATTTTTTTCTCCAATTTTCTCCTTTGTCAAAAGTCTCAATTAAAAAAATTGATGAATCAATTGGGTCGCCAATTACGATACCATGCCTGTCATCACTAAAATGAATAGCATCTAAAAACATCGCTGAATCTAGTTGTTCGAAAACTTTATACCAATTTAGTCCTCCATCTTTTGTTTTTAAAATAACTGCTGGTGAAGCAATTGCTACAATAATAGCTTCTTGATCATTCCATGCATGCATAGCCCTAAAATCTCTATTTTCAAACCCTTTTACTTGCATCCATTCAAATGTCTTTCCTTCATTGACAGATTTAGCGACCATTCCTTTTGAACCACTAGCCCACACCACATTCCAAGCAGGCACTGACAGAGCTCTTAAACTCACGCCTTCTTTTGCCGTCAATTGTTGAACAGGAAATTGAGCGGACAAATTAGTCCAACTCAATAGCACTAACATAAAAAAGATTTTAGAAATAGACATGGTTTTATGATTTTTGCAACCTAAAGATACAATATGATACCTTATTGGATGAGCAGAACAGAACTGATGTTGGGAGAAGAAAATATTAAAACCTTAATGGGGAAAAATGTGCTCGTCATTGGTCTTGGAGGTGTGGGTGGAATTTGTGCCGAAATGATTGTTAGAGCAGGTGTTGGCAAAATGACCATTGTTGATAATGATACCATTGACCTGAGTAATATTAATAGACAAATACCTGCATTACATTCTACTTCGGGTATGCCAAAAGCTCAAGTACTTGGTGCTAGACTTAAAGACATTAATCCAGCATTAGAGCTAACTGTTTTAGAGATTTTTATCAAAGAAGATTTAACTAAGAACTTATTAGATAGCACAAAATGGGACTATGTAGTAGATTGTATTGATACTTTATCTGCAAAAACATTTTTAATTAAGGGGTGCATAGATCGAAATTTACCTATTGTGAGTTCTATGGGTGCAGGTGGGAAAGTAGATCCAAGTCAGATTAAAGTAACAGATATATCCAAAACATCTATTTGTAATTTAGCACGTTATGTCCGTAAACGTTTACAAGCACTTGGTATAAAAAAAGGTTTAAAAGTAGTTTTTAGTCCGGAAAAAGCAGATCAAGATAAGATCATAGTAACCGAAAAAGCATTTCCAAAAAAGTCAATAATTGGCACCTTAAGCTATATGCCGGCAATTTTTGGCTGTACAGTTGCAAGTGTGGTAATAAGGGATTTAATAGCAACAGATTGATTTAGTTCAAATTGAACTAAAATTTCTTTGAAAAACGCTCAAAATATCTTTATTTTGCAACCCCAAGGTGAGTAAATAAATTGGGTAATGATGGTTCGGTAGCTCAGCTGGAT
>CAZBJP010000017.1:26391-26960 GCA_964492205.1 uncultured Sediminibacterium sp. | reverse complement strand
TTTCGTAACTGTTACAACTTGCAAACAATACAATTGCAGCTACTAATTTTAATGTTGATTTGATCATTTTAGTTTAATTGTGTTAATTGAGATTTATATGTTTCTAATATGGTTTTAAAGTCTTGAAAAGTTTCATCTACAGATTTCTTCGAACTTCCGCCAGCAGCATTTGCATGGCCTCCACCCTCAAAATGTGTTCTTGCAAATATATTAACATCAAAGTTACCTTTGCTTCTAAAACTCCATTTTCTTTCCTCTTCTCTGTCAATTACTATTGCAGCAAACTTGATCCCATAAATGGATAATAAATAATTAACCAACCCTTCCGTATCCCCAGTTTTTAACTCAAACTTGTAAATATCAGTTTTTGGGATGGCCATGACTGCAGTTTTATATTCAGGAAATACATGCATTCTGTGTAAAAATGCATTCCCCATGAATTTTAACCTGCCTTCCGTAGATTGATCATAAATATTTTCGTGTATTTTGGAATGTTGTAATCCCAACTCTTTTAAATGGGCTACTATTTTATGAACCGACGCTGTGGTAGATGGGAATCTAAACGAGCC
>CAZBJP010000017.1:16446-26381 GCA_964492205.1 uncultured Sediminibacterium sp. | reverse complement strand
TGCTCAAATCTGAAGATGGTCGTGGCTATGACGAAGATGGGAATCTAAACGAGCCAGTATCTGTCATCAATCCAGTGTATAAACAAGTGGCAATATCAATGTTGATTAAATTACTATGACCAGATTGTACGATAATATCATAGATCATTTCACAAGTGGAGCTCATTTTAACATCACTAATGCCATATCCAAAGCTTGGTGTATCAGGTTGTTGGTGATGATCAATTAGTATTTTAACTGCTTTTGCTGATTTAATTAACAATTCCATGTTTTTGGTACGATGAAGGATATTGAAATCCAAACAAAATATATAGTCAGCTTCTTGTACTAATTGGGTGGCTTTTGACCTATTACTTTCAAAATCAATCACTTTGTCAACACCTGGCATCCAATCCAAAAAAGAGGCCCAATTGGTTGGTGATACCACAGTTACATCATGTCCTAATTGGGTTAAGAAATGGTATAAAGCTAAACTAGAGCCCATTGCGTCACCATCTGGTTTCTGATGTGCAGTGATGATAGCTTTAAAAGGTTGTTGTAAAAAAGGATAGAATTGTTCAATTGCTTGCATAAGTCCACAAATTTAATATAAATCGGATGTTTTTCAGTAATTTTGCGCCCTTAATTAGAAACATTATTAATAAATACACATGAGCAACAGAACATTTACAATGATCAAGCCAGATGCTACTTCTAAAGGGTATACTGGTGCAATTTTAGACCAAATCATCAAAGCTGGTTTTACAGTAAAAGCAATGAAGTGGATACACTTGTCTCCTGCTCAAGCTGGTACTTTCTATGAAGTGCATAAAGAAAGACCATTTTACCAAGAATTAGTTGATTTTATGAGTAGTGGCCCTATCGTTGCAGCAATTTTAGAAAAAGAAAATGCTGTAGCTGATTTTAGAACTTTAATTGGTGCGACCAATCCAGCTCAAGCTGAAGAAGGCACGATCCGTAAAAAGTATGCCGCTTCTATTGGTGAAAACGCAGTTCATGGTAGTGATAGTGATGAAAATGCAGTAATAGAAGGTAATTTCTTCTTCTCGGGACTAGAGCGTTTTTAAATAAAATAGCCCTTAATGAAATTTAAGGGCTATTTTATTTTTGTCTAAAGATTTTTTCGAGGTCACCCATAAACGGTGACCTCGATTTGCTTCCCACCTTAATTAATTTTAAGGGCTATTTTATTTTTGTCTAAAGATTTTTTCGAGGTCACTCATAAACGGTGACCTCGATTTGCTTCCCACCTTAATGAAATTTAAGGGCTATTTTATTTTTGTCTAAAGATTTTTTCGAGGTCACCCATAAACGGTGACCTCGATTTGCTTCCCACCTTAATGTAATTTAAGGGCTATTTTATTTCTTGGCGCCCCTTGTCTTTGGCTTTCCGTATTTTTTTTGCATTGCTTCTTTATGGTTTTTGCGCACATTTACCTTTTTATTTTTGGCTGATTTTTCATGAAAAGCCGGGCCTACATCTTCCTTTTTAGGTAGCTTCACTTGGATGATTTTCATTTTTACTTTTGGAATCTCATCTTCAGTTAAAACTGTAGAAATTTCAAGCTCTTCTGGCAAAGCGTTCATCGGAATTGGCTGTTTCATCAATGCCTCAATCGCTAGTTTATCTTTTGCTTCTTTTTCTGTAATGAACGTAATGGCTATTCCTTTTTTATCTGCACGACCAGTACGACCAATTCTGTGAATATAATTCTCTGGGACATCAGGTGTATCAAAATTGATTACATGTGTAACTTCTGCAACATCAATCCCACGTGCCATTACATCGGTTGCAATAATATATTTGAATACACCAGCTTTAAATTGATTGACTGTGTTGAAACGATAATTTTGTTCTTTATTTGAGTGAATGACCCCTATGATATCTGGAAATTTTTGTATTAACTGATCGTATAATTGATCTGCTAAATTTTTAGTTGCAGCGAAAATTAATACTTTGGTCATACTATCATCAGAACTTAATAAATGTTCTAATAAATTCACTTTAGTGTTGAAATTAGGCACGATGTACCCTATTTGAATGATGTTTTCTAGTGGCGTTCCTGTTGGTGCTGCTTCAACTCTAACTGGTTCTGTAAAATAATCATTCATTAACTTTTCAACTTCTTCTGTGATCGTGGCAGAAAATAATAAATTTTGTCTTTTTGCTGGTAAAAGTTCTAAGATATTGGTGATTTGTTTTCTAAAACCTAAATTCAACATTTCATCCATTTCATCAATCACTACCTTCTTAATATATTTAGTTTTAAGGGCTCCATTCATGATTAAATCAAATAATCTACCTGGAGTTGCAACTAATACATCCACCCCTTTTTCTACTTCTATTTGTTGGGTATTGATATTGACCCCACCGTATACACCTACTGTCATAACGCTCATGTAAGTGGTTAATTTTTTAACTGCTTCAACAACTTGCACAACCAATTCTCTTGTAGGAACAATAATTAAAATCTGGGGGTTTTTATTTTTATCAAATTTCCACTGTCTTAAACATGGTAATAAATAGGCAAATGTTTTACCAGTTCCTGTTTGGGCTATGCCGCAAACATCTCTTCCTGACATAACCACAGGAAAAACACGGTGTTGGATGGTTGTTGGATGAGTATATCCTAAATCTTCTAAGGCTCTGGCTAAAGGGGAATTGTTATTTAATTGGTCAAAAGTCATGAGCGCGAAGGTAACTCAATAAAGCCATAAATGAATTCATGTTGACCAGGATTGCCCTAACCACAATTACACGCAGGATTGCCTTCACTTCGTTCCGTCATCCTACATATAAAACCCTCTGTGCAAAAGCATCTAACCACATCCTACTCGCTTCGCTCGTAGTTTTCGATTAGTTTTATTCACTTTCAAATTCAAGCAAGCTTGATTTGCTCGCTCTTAAAATTAATCAGCCTCAACAAAGTTGAGGCTGTGGTTCCTATTTTGGTCGGGTGAACAGGATTTGAACCTGCGACCACACGCCCCCCAGACGTGTACGCTACCGGACTGCGCTACCACCCGTAAATGTACTTTGTCCTGATTTTTGGGCGCAAATATACCCCCAAATAGAGAAAAACGAGTTATATTGCACGAAATTCATTGACTCGATGACAATTCTTCTCAGGCAAGTCAAAATTGCAGACCAACAATCGCCTTTTAACGGCCAAGTAAAAGATATACTTCTACAAGATTCAGTATTAGTTTCGATTAACGATCATTATACAGGATCAGCTGATCAAATTATTGATATTCCTGGTACAATAATAAGTTTAGGATGGGTTGATCCATTTACCCATTTTTGTGACCCTGGGTACGAACATAGAGAGACCTTGTCAACTGGTGCTGCGGCTGCACAAGCGGGTGGATTTACTACAGTTTTTGTGGTACCGAATACACAGCCAGTTATTGATAATAAAGCACAAGTCAATTATATAGTCCAACAGAACCTTCAATTGCCTATTCATGTCTTACCAATTGGGGCATTATCCAAAAAAATAGAGGGAAAAGATTTAGCGGAGATGATTGACATGCATCAAGCTGGTGCAGTTGCGGCTAGTGATGGCTTATATCCAGTTCAATCTACCCTCCTTTTCTTAAAAGCGTTACAATATGTAAAAGCTTTTGATGGTGTAGTGATTCAAATGCCTATAGATAAAAGTTTGGGAAGTTTAGGATTGATGAATGAAGGTGTTACATCTACTCAACTTGGGTTGCCTGGTATTCCTGCTATTGCAGAAGAATTAATGATCGCAAGAGATATTGAATTATTAAAATATACCGATTCAAAATTACATATAACAGGAGTCAGTACAGCAAAAGGGATTGCATTAATAGAATCAGCCAAAAATGAAGGACTTTCTCTAACATGTAGCGTAACGCCTTACCATTTGTTTTTTAATGAAACAGATTTATGCTCTTATGATACTTTATTAAAAGTTTATCCCCCATTACGAACTAAAGAAGACCAAGATGCATTAAAAAACGCTGTGGAACGTGGCGTTGTAGATTGTATTAGTTCACATCATCAACCGCAGGACTGGGATGGTAAAACAATAGAATTTGAATATGCAAAAGCTGGTATTGCATCAATTGAAACTAGTTTTTCTTCCATCAACCAATTATTTCCCAAACTGAAAGATGAAGCTCTAGCAAATTTATTTTCTAATAATGCTAGACATATCTTTAATTTGGGATCCCAAACTATACAAGAAGGTCAACCCATTGAACTGACTTTATTCAATAGACAAGATACAATCAATCTATCTAAGTCAAATTCAAAAAGTAAATCTGCTAATAGTCCATTCTGGGATAAAGAACTTAAAGGAAAAGTAATTGGCACTTTTTCAAAAGGACATTTGCATTTAAATGTTTAAGCCTGATAATAAATTCAATTAAATCAATTTTAACAAAATCAAATATGGACAAACAAGTTACTTCACATATTGTAAAAGGCGCTATACTTGGTGCATTTACTATTCTATTTAGTGTCATTGTTTATATATTCAATTTATATGCAATTAAGGAATTAAATTGGATTAATTATACGGTGGTGGTGGGTGGAATAATTTATGGCAATATCTTATACGCCAATCAAAACGACAACAACGTAAGTTTTGGAAATATATTTGCACATGGTTTTAAAACAACTGCCGTATTAATTGTTATTTCTGTCGTGTATACCTACTTGTCTGTAAAAGTAATTTTCCCGGACATGATTGATAAAATAATTGATATGTCAAGAATTGAGATGGAGAAGAACCCTAAAATGACCGACGAGATGATTGAACAAGGAATTAGCATGACTAAGAAATTTTTTATACCATTTGCAGTTGGCGGTGTATTAATATTCACTGGTTTTATGGGTGCGATTGCCTCTTTAATTGGTGCAGCCGTAGCAAAGAAAAATCCAACAGACCCATTTAAACAAGACTTAGCTCAATAAATTCACTATGCAGATTTCTGTTGTTATACCTTTATTCAATGAAGCGGAATCTTTGCCAGAGCTAATGGCATGGATCGATCGTGTCATGGAAGCAAATCAATTTTCTTACGAGGTAATCATGATTGATGATGGAAGTGACGACGGTAGTTGGGAAGTAATTACCGCGTTACGTAATCAATACCCTAATTTAAAAGGGATAAGATTCCAACGTAACTATGGGAAATCTGCAGCATTAAACGAAGGATTTAAAGCAGCGCAAGGTGCTATGGTGATGACAATGGATGCGGATTTGCAAGATAGCCCTGACGAAATTCCTGAATTTTATGAAATGATCATGGATCAAGGATATCATTTAGTAAGTGGCTGGAAGAAAAAAAGATTTGATAATACCTTAACTAAAAATATTCCTTCAAAACTATATAATGCAGTAGCAAGCAAAAGTTCTGGTATCAAATTGCATGATTTCAACTGTGGTATCAAAGCCTATCAATTAAAAGTAGTAAAGAGTATAGAAGTTTTTGGTGAAATGCATCGTTATATTCCTATTCTTGCAAAATGGGCTGGCTTTAAAAAAATTGGAGAAAAAGTGGTTCAACATCAGGCGAGAAAATATGGACATACTAAATTTGGATGGGAAAGATTTGTGAATGGCTTCTTAGATCTTTTGACTATTCAATTTTTATCGAAATTTGGCAAAAAACCTATGCAATTTTTTGGCTTGATAGGTACCCTATTTTTTTTATTAGGCTTCGCATCTGTTTTTTATATTGTGATTGGGAAATTTATTGATCCTGTAACCAGTGTAACTAATAAACCTGCATTTTATATTGCTTTGACTGCCATGTTAATTGGGACTCAATTATTTTTAGCTGGATTTATTGCAGAAATCATGAATCGCAATGCAGCAGACAGGAATACTTATTTAATTGAAGAGAAGCAAGGATGGTAGATCAACTGATCATTATGGGGCCAGCATGGCCATTAAGAGGTAACCTAGCTGCCTTTGATGAAAAATTAGCTGCTTGTTTTATGGAAGCTGGTATTCAGACTAAATTGTACACTTTCTCTTTACAATATCCTAGTTTTTTATTTCCAGGGACTACCCAGTTTTCGTCTGATCCTGCTCCAAAACATTTGACCATTGCTGTTGCGATGAATTCAATTAACCCATTAAATTGGATTAAAGTTGGATTACGAATTAAAAGGGAAAAACCAGATCTGATCATCGTTCGTTATTGGATCCCATTTATGGGTCCATGTTTAGGGACGATTTTAAGGATTGTGAAATGGAATAAACATACCAAAGTAATAGCAATTGTCGACAATATGATTCCACATGAAAAAAGGATTGGTGACAATTTTTTTACAAAATATTTTGTGGGTGGTGTAGATGGTTTTTTAACAATGAGTAAGAAAGTGCAACAAGATGTTAAAAAATTCACTAATAAACCAAGTTGTATTTCGCCACATCCAATTTATGACCATTTCGGGGAAGCTATTCCTATTTTAGAAGCAAGAAAATTATTGAATCTAGATATCAATGACAAAGTAATTTTGTTCTTTGGTTTTGTAAGGGCTTATAAAGGGTTGGATTTATTAATTGAAGCCATGTCAAATCCAACAATACAAGCTGCAGGGATAAAATTAGTAATTGCAGGTGAATTTTATGAATCCCCTACACCTTATTTAGAACAAATTGAAAAACTTGGATTATCACACTGTATCTCTGTGTATAATCAATATATTGGTGAAAAAGAAGTGAAACTATATGTTTCAGCAGCAGACTTTATTATCCAACCTTATAAAAATGCGACTCAAAGTGGTGTGACACCAATGGCTTATCATTTTTTAAAGCCCATGTTGGTGACAAATGTTGGTGGATTGGCTGATACAGTGCCACACGATAAAGTGGGCTTAGTCGTTGAGCCTAATGCAATATCTATTGCAAAGGGAATCATTCAATTATATGAACGCGGTACAGCATATTTTATGCCTCATTTAATCACAGAAAAGAAAAAATATAGTTGGGAACAAATGAGACAATCTTTTATAACTTTGTACCAACAGTTATAAATTATTCCTATGTCAATACAACATATCAAAGCAATCATTGAAGATTCTATTCAAGTAAAGCAAGCTTTATTAAAAGACGAACAATTGGTATTAGAAATCGAAAAAATTGTACATGCTATAACACACGCCTTTAAAAAAGGTAATGCTGTTTATTTTGCTGGTAATGGTGGAAGTGCAGCAGATGCACAACATTTAGCAGCGGAATTTTCTGGTCGATTTTACAAAGATAGAAAAGCCCTTCCTTCTGACGCATTACATTGTAATACCTCTTATTTAACTGCAGTTGCTAATGACTATAGTTATGAGGTTATCTATGCAAGGTTATTAGAAGGACTCGCAAAACCAGGTGATGTATTAGTTGGTATTAGTACTTCTGGTAACTCTGGAAATATTGTCAAAGCTTTTGAAATGGCAAAATCAATTGGTGTCGTTACGGTTGGATTTACTGGTGCTGCTGGTGGCAAGATGAAAGAATTGAGTGATTTCTTAATCAATATACCGTCTACTACTACCCCTAGAATTCAGGAATCTCATATTTTAGTTGGACATATTATATGTGAATTAGTGGAAGAAAATATTTTTGGAAATTAGTTAATACATGTTGGATAAGTTACATATCAATCATAAATGGACTTTATTTTTAGATAGAGATGGTGTAATCAATTATGAAAAAAAAGATGATTATATCCGTCATTGGAATGAATTTCAATTTTATCCTGAAAGTTTAGTGGCACTCCCAATACTTGCACAGAAATTTAATAAGATCATTATCACTACCAATCAAAAAGGTATTGGAAAAGGCTTGATGACAGATGCTGACTTGGCAACTATTCATACCCATATGACCAATCAAATTATTGCTGTCGGAGGTAGAATAGATGCTATTTATTATTGTTCAGATTTGGATAATAGTTCAGTTAATAGAAAACCACAACCAGGAATGGCATTACAAGCAAAAAAAGATTTTCCAAATATTAACTTAAAGGATGCTATTATGGTGGGCAATCGAATGTCTGATATGGAATTTGGACGTAATGCAGGGATGCATACAGTTTATTTGGCAACAACGCATCCAGAAGCACCCTTCCCTGATAATAAAATAGATTATCGTTTTGATAATCTATTTCAGTTTGCACAAGCTATATAAAATCATAAGCCAAGAGTTCAACTAAAAAAGTGAACCTTTTTATAGCCTATTTTTAGTCTAATTTTAATACGGCTAAGAACGCTTCTTGTGGAATTTCAACATTACCAATTTGACGCATTCTCTTTTTACCCTCTTTTTGCTTCTCTAATAATTTACGTTTTCGACTGATATCACCACCATAACATTTTGCAGTAACATCTTTACGCATTGCTGAAATATTTTCTCTAGCTACAACTTTAGCACCAATGGCCGCTTGTATTGCAATTTGGAATTGCTGCCTTGTTAAAAGTTCTTTTAACTTTTCACATAATTTACGTCCAAATTCAGCAGCCTTACCTCTATGGATCAAAGCACTTAAGGCATCTACTTTTTCATTGTTCAATAAAATATCCATCTTCACTATATCAGCTTCTCTAAAACCTATTTGAGTGTAATCAAATGAAGCGTAACCTCTTGTTTGACTCTTTAATTTATCATAGAAGTCAAATACAATCTCGGTTAATGGCATTTCAAAAATTAATTCAACTCTTGTTGGGGTCAAATAACTTTGATTGATTAACATCCCTCTTTTACTTAAACATAAAGTGATAATATTACCTATATAGTCAGGAGTCGTAATGATCTGTGCTCTGATAAAAGGTTCTTCAATACGCTTAATCTTAACTGGATCAGGCATTTCCGTAGGATTATTGACAATAATTTTCTCGTCTCTAGTAGTATACGCAATAAAACTTACGTTTGGTACAGTAGTGATTACTGTTTGATTAAACTCACGCTCTAAACGTTCTTGTACAATCTCCATGTGCAATAGTCCAAGGAAGCCACAACGGAATCCAAAACCTAAAGCCTGTGAAGTTTCCAATTCAAATGTGAGTGATGCATCATTTAATTGTAGTTTATCCATACAATCTCTCAACTCTTCAAATTCATCTGTATTTACTGGATAAATACCAGAGAAGACCATTGGCTTCACTTCTTCAAATCCATTGATCATAGGGCCAGGATTATTGGCAAGAGTAATGGTATCACCCACTTTTACTTCTTTAGCAACTTTAATACCCGTAATGATATAACCTACATCACCTGCCCTAACTTCTGCCTTTGGTGTCATTGCTAATTTCAATACACCTACCTCATCCGCAATATATTCTTTCCCAGAAGCAACAAATTTAATTTTATCGTTTTTCTTCAATACCCCGTTCATGATTCTGTAGTAAACAATAATTCCTCTAAAACTATTGAATACACTATCAAAAATTAAGGCTTGTAAAGGTGCTTCTGTATCACCTACTGGTGCTGGCACTCTTTCAACAATAGCTTGTAAAATTTCTTCGATACCTATTCCTGAACGTCCACTAGCTAATAATATATCTTCTTGTTTACATCCAATTAAATCAATAATCTGGTCTGTAACTTCAGGGATTTTTGCACCATCCATATCAATCTTATTGATGACAGGAATGATTTCCAAATTATTATCCAAAGCCAAATACAAGTTACTGATTGTTTGAGCCTGTATACCTTGAGACGCATCCACCAATAACAATGCGCCTTCACATGCAGCCAAAGCACGGCTCACTTCATAACTAAAATCAACATGTCCTGGTGTATCAATTAAGTTTAAAGTATAGGTTTCTCCATTGTGAATATAATTGATCTGTATTGCATGACTTTTAATAGTGATACCTTTCTCGCGTTCTAAATCCATATCATCTAAGACCTGGTTCATCATCTCACGTTCAGTGATGGTTTTGGTATGCTCTAATA
>CAZBJP010000017.1:0-16436 GCA_964492205.1 uncultured Sediminibacterium sp. | reverse complement strand
ACCGTGATCAATATGGGCGATGATACAAAAATTTCTTATGTGCTTCATGTAATATTAAGGTTCTTTAAAAACTATTTTAATGCATTAATAATTGCGGCAAATTCAGTTGCAATTAAAGAAGCACCACCAACTAGACCACCGTCAACATCTGGTTGAGAGAAAATTTCTTTCGCATTGGAAGCCTTCACACTACCTCCATATAAGATAGAAATTTGATCAGCTATTGATTGACCATATTTAGTTGCAAATACGGATCGGATATAAGCATGAATTTCTTGTGCTTGTTCACTTGTTGCAGTTTTACCTGTACCAATAGCCCAAATTGGTTCATAAGCAATAACCACTTTCACAATTTGATCAGCTGATAAATGGAACAAGGAATTCTTAAGTTGTGCTTCCACAAAACTATTTTGAGTACCAGCCTCTCTAATCTCTAGTGGTTCACCACAACAAAATATTGGGGTACTTCCAATGGCTAAAACTGCATCTGTTTTTTCAGCTAACAAAGCATCTGACTCAGCAAAATATTCACGTCTTTCTGAATGCCCCAAAACAATATGTTGCACACCCACTGATGCATACATCGGTGCAGCTATTTCTCCTGTATAAGCTCCATTTGTTTTTTGGTGACAGTTTTGTGCTGCAACAAAAATATTCTTTCTACCTGTTAATTTTTTAACTGCTAAAGGGATATAAATAGCTGGAACTGCGAAAATAGCTTCTTGGTTTGCTGACAAACTATGGTCAGTTGCCAATAATTGATCCAATAAGTTTTCAGCCTCTTGTTGGCTTAAATTCATTTTCCAGTTTGCTGCTGCTATTTGTTTTCTCATGGTTTTCATTTTGAAGGCTCAAAGGTAACTAAAAAATGGCGCTATTCCATAGGAAACAAGGCAGTTAAGACCTGCTTTTCGGCTTCAGAGATTTGAAATCCCTTCATTTTTTTCCAATTATGAATGTCTTCCATCGCTTTGTCTAAAAGATAGCCTTTTGTGACTCCCCAGCTGAAGTTTGGAATCATCTTTGGTAAAAGGCCATTTCCATAAATATTGGCTGATACACCTATATAAGATCCTGTATTGATACTTGATTGGATTGCAAACCTTGTATAATCCCCCACCAACATGCCCATTTTATTTCCGACTGTATCCCATTTTTTTTGATGTTGATTCCAAATTTGAATTGCACCTGCTGTATTTTTAACATTACTGTTGCTAGTTCCAGCACCAAGATTACACCAATGACCAATAATACTATCTCCTAAATAACCCTCATGAGCCTTATTAGAATAGCCTAATAGTATACTGTTTTTAATTTCACCGCCAATAGTGCAATAAGGTCCAACTGAAGTCGCACCATAAATACATGCATTCATTTTTACCACTGATTTATCACCTAAAACAAAAGGTCCTCTAATAGCTACACCCTCCATCAATATTGCATCTTTACCTATGTATATAGGTCCTTCCGTAGCGTTTAAACTAACACCAGTCATAACTGCACCAGGTGCTATGAAAATATTTTCTGGACAAATTAGCCTGTTGCTACTATCTGCTATAGCTGTGGTATTTTTAGACTGAATGACTTCAAAATCTGTCTTTATAAAAGCTGCATTTAACTGTAATAAATGCATTGCATTTTTAATAAAATTAGCAGTAACTGTGGTCTTTAAATTTGGATCACCTAACAAAATTTTACCTAAGCTTCTTTCCTTAGTTTTTGATGCAATCCACTTTCCATCTTCATTGATTAAGTTTTCACCTGCTTTTAAATTTCCTATAAATAATTTGATACGATCATCTGGGATGCATGTCACATTGATAAAAATCACTTCATCTGAATGATTTAAAAAAGAACTGCCATATAATACTTGTAGATAGGATTCTGTATAGACATCACAGCGAGCATTTAAAATCGCTTCCCAACGCTCTTGTAAAGTAAAAATACCTACTCTTATCTCAGCTAAACTTCTTGTTAAACTAAATGGGTAAAATTCCGCTCTACTTGGCAGATCCACAAGGACAAAATGCATATAGGATGATTTAGGAACAAAAATACAGTAAACTCAAAAGCAAATTGGATAAGTTCCTAACGCATGTTAATTTAATGCGTATTTTCGTGGTCTAATAATTATACTATGCAATTAGGTTATTTTAATTATCCGCTTCCGGCAAATGAGCCCGTTTTAAGTTATGCGCCAGGTTCACCAGAACGTAAGTCTTTAAAAGAAGCTTTGGTTTCGTTAAAGAATAAAACACTGGATATCCCAATGTATATTAATGGAAAAGCAGTGCGCACTGGAAAAACTATGTCTATTCATCCACCTCATGAGACAAAACATGTGCTTGGACATTTTCATGTAGGTACAAAATTGCATGTAGAAAAAGCAATCGAATCTGCATTAAAAGTACGTGAGGATTGGTCCAATATGAGTTGGGAATCAAGAGCACATATTTTTTTAAAAGCTGCTGACTTATTGGCCACGAAATATAGATTTGAAATGAATGCAGCAACGATGTTAGGGCAAAGTAAAAATGCCTACCAAGCAGAAATCGATGCCGCATGTGAATTAATCGATTTCTTAAGGTTTAATGTGCATTTTTTAAGTCAAATTTATCAGCAACAACCTATCTCTTCACCTGGGATGCACAATAGAATGGAATGGAGAGGTTTAGAAGGATTTGTATTGGCAATCACGCCATTCAACTTTACAGCAATTGGCGGTAATTTACCTGCGTCAGCTGCTATGTGTGGTAATGTAGTAGTTTGGAAGCCAGCTAATACTCAGATCTATTCTGCACAATTGTTTATGCGCATTTTAAAGGAAGCTGGATTACCAGATGGTGTCATTAATATTGTCTACACGGATGGCCCTACTGTGGGTGATATTTGTTTCAAACACCCGGATTTTGCGGGAGTGCATTTTACTGGATCAACAGGCGTATTTAATCATATGTGGAAACAAATTGGTGAAAATATTCCAAGGTATAAATCTTATCCAAGAATCGTTGGTGAAACTGGGGGTAAAGATTTTGTGATGGTGCATCCATCTGCAGACGTTGATACAGTGGTCACTGCATTGGCTAGAGGTGCTTTCGAATACCAAGGCCAAAAATGTTCTGCTGCCTCAAGAGCGTATATTCCAAGTAATTTAGCAGTGGCTGTAAAAGCAAAATTGGTTAAAGCTGTCCAATCAATGAAGATGGGTTCAGTAGAAGATTTTAGCAATTTTGTGAATGCGGTGATTGATGAAAAGTCGTTTAATAATATCTCAAAATATATCGCTGCTGTTAAAAAAGACAAACAAGCAAAGATTCTTGTTGGAGGTAATTTGAATAAATCAAAAGGCTGGTTTGTTGAACCAACTGTTATTGACACTAAAAATGCGAAATCGCTGACAATGTGTGAGGAGATTTTTGGTCCAGTATTAACCATTTATACTTACCCTGCAAATCAGTTTGAAAAGACATTAAAATTACTAGACAGTACGTCCAAATATGCTTTAACAGGCTCTATAATTTCTCAAGATAGAGCATCTATTGAATTGGCTACCAATATTTTACGTCATTCAGCTGGTAATTTTTATATCAACGATAAACCAACCGGCGCAGTAGTTGGTCAACAACCATTCGGTGGTGCTAGAGGGTCAGGCACAAATGATAAAGCAGGTAGCGCTTTGAATCTATACCGTTGGTTAAGTGCAAGAACAATTAAGGAAACTTTTAACCCTCCAACCGATTATAAATATCCATTTTTAAACGAAGCATAAGGGCGTATTTTAGTCTTAAAATACTATATTTGCTACTCAAAATTTAAGGACTGTGGCGCAAAAATTTTCTAAAGAAACCTACCTGTATTGGTACGAATTGATGCAATTAATACGTCAATTTGAATCAAAATCAGAAGAAATGTATAAAATGGCGGGAAAAATCCGCGGATTCTTTCACGTGTACAATGGTCAAGAGGCAATTGCTGCTGGTTGTATGACAGCAACGAATCATGAAGACCCTTATATCACCGGATACCGTGACCATGGTTTGGCCCTTGCAAAAGGCATGAGTCCTAATGCTGCTATGGCTGAGTTATATGGTAAAGCAACAGGTTGTTCTAAAGGAAAAGGTGGAAGTATGCACTTTTTCGACAAGGCAAACAATTTCTTCGGAGGTCATGGCATCGTAGGTGCTCAAATTGGCACAGGTGCTGGACTAGCTTTTGCTGAACAATACCGTGGTTCAAAAAATGTCGTATTGTGTTTTTTCGGTGATGGTGCAGCAAGACAAGGTATGTTACACGAGGTTTTTAATCTTGCCATGCTTTGGAAATTACCAGTAATTTTTATTTGTGAAAATAACAATTACGCTATGGGTACTTCTATTGAAAGAACATCTAATGTAATAGATATTTACAAATTAGCAGATGCTTATGATATGCCTTCTGACAAAGTAGATGGAATGACACCTGAATTAGTTCATGAAGGTGTAGCAAGAGCAGTGAAACGAGCTAGAGATGGCGAAGGTCCAACTTTGTTAGAAATGAAGACTTATCGATATAGAGGACATTCTGTATCTGATCCTCAGAAATATAGATCAAAAGATGAAGTTGAAGAATACAAAGATCAAGATCCTATTATTAAAGTAAGAAAGACCATCTTGGAAAATAATTTTGCTACTGAAGCAGCCTTACAAGAAATAGATGAAAAGATCAATGGTATTATTGAAGCTTCTGTGAAATTTGCAGAAGAGAGTCCATGGCCAGATGACAGCGAAGTTTTAAAAGATATATATATTGATCAGAATTATCCATTTATAGTAGACTAATTATTAACCAACCCATATGAGCGAAGTACAACAAGAACAAACACTAACACAAGTTCCTTTTATAAAAAAGAACCAAAAACAAATAGTTTATTTTTTTGCTGCAATTTTAATTGCGGTAATAGGCTATTTTGGCTATACTGAATTATACCAAAAACCCCTAGAAACTAAAGCTGCAGATGCCATGTATGTGGCTGAAAAATATTTTGCAAACGATTCATCTGAATTGGTTTTGAATGGAGATGGCATTAATAAAGGTGTTTTATATATCATTAAAGAATTCGGTGGTACAAAAGCTGCAAATCTCGCAAAGTACTACGCAGGTATGAGCTACTATAGATTAAAAGATTACAATAAAGCAATTGAATACCTGAAAGACTTTTCAACCAATGCGAAACAAGTACAAGCAGTAGCTTACGGTTCTATCGGAGATGCTTATTCTGAATTAAAGAAAAACGAAGAAGCAATTGAATATTACAAAAAAGCGGGTACGCATTTTCCTGAAGATGAAGCTATTTCGTCTGAATATTTATTCCGAGCTGCATCATTTTTAGAATTAAATGGCAAAAATGACGCTGCTTTAGAAATCTATCAGCAAATCAAACAAAGCTATCCTAAATCTGAAAAAGGATTTAGTATTGACAAGTATATTAATAGACTTCAAGTACAACCTTAATCTAGATGAATTTTTATAAAAAAGGCATTCTTTAATCAAAGGGTGCCTTTTTTATTTATTTGCAACAAATACTTATTTTTGATTATGACAGTTCAACTTTTTATTCCCTGTTTTATTGATCAATTGTACCCTCAAGTAGCATTTAATACAGTTAAAATATTAGAGAAAGCTGGATGTACTGTTCTATACAATACTCAACAAACATGTTGTGGTCAACCTGCTTTCAATGCTGGATTTTGGGGAGAATCAAAAGATGTTTGTACCAAATTTGTACAAGATTTTGATGGAGCAGATTATATAGTTAGTCCAAGTGCAAGTTGTACAGGATTTGTAAGAAATAATTATGGTAAACTTTTCGAAAATAATGCATTTCAAAGTCCAGCAAAAAAAGTAGCGACTAAAATTTTTGAATTGTCAGAGTTCTTAGTAAATATTTTACATGTAAATGAGCTTGGTGCTGAATTTAATAGCAAAGTTACTTACCATGATAGTTGTGCTGGTTTAAGAGAATGTAATATCAAGACAGAACCTAGGACTTTATTAAGCAAAGTGCATGGATTGGAATTAGTTGAAATAAATGATAATGAAACATGTTGTGGTTTTGGTGGCAGTTTCGCAGTAAAATACGACACTATTAGTGTCGCTATGGCTGATCAGAAAATTGATAATGCCATCGCAACTGATGCTGAATATATTGTCAGTACAGATATGAGTTGCTTAATGCATCTAGATGGCCGTATCAATTATAATGGTCAAAAGATCAAAGTCATACATTTGGCTGATATCCTTGCAAGTGGATACTAATTGACTACAAGTACAATAAAACAATTTTAAATATTAATTGTTATACTTACAATAAATAATACTCTTTACTATGGCGTATTGGTTAATCAAATCTGAACCTTTTAAATATTCCTGGGATCAATTCACAAAAGACAAACGTACTTTTTGGGATGGTGTAAGAAATTATGGTGCAAGAAATAACCTCAGAGCTATGAAAAAAGGAGACTTAGCCTTTTGGTACCATAGTAATGAAGGAATGGAAATTGTAGGTATTGCTAAAGTAGTTAAAGAAGCTTACCAGGACCCAACTACAGAAGAAACTGCATGGTTAGCTGTTGATTTTGCTCCACATAAAAAATTAAAAAAACCAGTAAAATTAGCGGATGTTAAAGCCAATACTAATTTAGCTAATATGGCATTGGTTAAATTAGGCAGATTGTCTGTTCAACCCGTAACAGACAAAGAATGGGAAGAAGTTATGAAGATGAGTGAAGGTAGATAAACCTTACCTATTTTTATTTTCATGTTATTTTTTATTTATACATATCGGATATTAATGGAAAAAGGAGTAACCAATAAAAATGGCAATTATCACTCCAATTAAATCAGCAAATAAACCAGCCCATATTGCATACCTAATTTTTTTGATACCTACACTTCCAAAATACAAAGCAATAATATAAAAAGTAGTGTCTGCAGAACCTTGGAAAATAGAGGCTAGTTTGCCTACAAAAGAATCAGGGCCTTGTGTTTGAAAAATATCCAACATCATCCCTCTTGCACCACTCCCGCTTAACGGTTTCATGATTGCTACAGGTAAAGCCCCCACAAATTCTGTATTAATTCCTGTTAGTTGAATGATATATGTCAATGCATTTAATACATAAACCATAGCACCACTGTCTCTAAATACTCTAATAGCTACTAGCATAGCCACTAAATATGGAATGATTTTTACAATGACATCAAAGCCGTTTTTTGCTCCCTCTATAAAAGTATCAAATACAGACACTTTTTTATAGGCACCGCCCAAAATAATGGCAACTACAATTGCTATTAATATACTGGATCCAGCAATTTTAGAGAAAAGCTCTTTTTGAATTGGCGTAAGGCTGTTAACAGCAAATAAAACTGATCCCATTAAAATAATCAAACCGGCTAACCAGCTGAGCAGTACCCTATCCCATTTTAATCTTTGATAAAACCCAACCATTACAATCGATGCTAACGTGGTACCAATAGTAGCAAGTACACATGGAATAAATATACTCGCTGCATCTTGTGAACCTGCAGCTAAGCGATATGAGATAATAGTTAAAGGAATAACTGTCAATCCACTTGTATGCAAAACTAAAAACATGATTTGAGCATTTGTTGCTTTTTCTTTCTCTGGATTCAAACTTTGTAGACTTTCCATAGCTTTTAACCCAAATGGGGTTGCTGCATTATCCAAACCTAACATATTGGCACTGAAATTCATGACCATTTGCCCCATTGCAGGATGATTTTGTGGCACTTCAGGAAATAAACGACTTAAAAAAGGATTCATCCACTTTGCTAATTTTTGAATTGCACCAGCTTTTTCTGCGATGTTCATTAAACCTAAAAAAAACACCATCGTGCCTGCCAGTGGAAAAGCAACATCAATAACTGATGATTTAGCTGAATCAAATAAACCATCTGCTAGAAGCTTAAATATCTCGGTATCCCCTAAAAATATCAATTTACAGAGCGCAACGATAAAAGCAATTACAAAAAATGCAATCCAAATGATATTCAATGCCATATTCAATTGTTTATGGTACTAATATAGCCCATTTTGCAATTAGATTTGTATTTTTGCACCCATAAACAATCTAAAATAACATGGCTTTACAGGCAGGCATTGTGGGTTTACCCAACGTAGGAAAATCAACTTTATTCAACGCAGTTAGCAATAGTGCCAAAGCACAAGCAAGTAATTATCGATTTTGTACTATTGAACCAAATGTAGGCTTAGTAGATGTGCCCGATAGTCGAATCAACCAATTGGCTGAATTGATCAATCCTACCAGAGTTGTACCTACTCAATTAGAAATTGTAGATATCGCTGGATTGGTTAAGGGTGCGAGTAAAGGTGAAGGTTTGGGCAATAAGTTCCTTGCGAATATTAGAGAAGTGAGCGCTATTATTCATGTGATTCGTTGTTTCGAAGATGAAAACGTATTAAGAGAGGAAGGGAAAATTAATCCTATTGGCGACAAAGATATTATTGAGACTGAATTGCAATTAAAGGATTTGGATAGTGTTGAAAAAAAGATCCAACGTACCGAAAAAATGGCCAAAACAGACCCTAAAGCAAAAGTTGAATTGGAAGTATTGCAAAAATGTAAAGCACATTTGGAAGCTGGTAAAAGTATACGTTCTTTAGATTTATCTAAAGAAGACAATAACGCCATTGCAGACATATTTTTATTGACAGCTAAACCAGTTATGTATGTGGCTAATGTGGATGAAGCATCAATGCATACTGGGAATGCCTACTCAGCTAAATTGGTTGAGATGGCTAAACAAGAAGGCGCAGAAGTGATTGTTATGTGTAATAATATTGAAGCACAAATTTCTGAATTGGAAGATCCAGATGATAAGGCATTATTTATGGAAGAATATCAAATGAAAGAGCCTGCTCTAAATAGATTGATTCAAACAGCTTATAAATTACTTAAATTAGAAACCTATTTTACTGCTGGCGTTCAAGAAGTTCGCGCTTGGACAATTGGCTCTGGCTGGAAAGCACCTCAAGCGGCAAGTGTTATTCACACTGATTTCGAAAAAGGATTTATTAAGGCCGAAGTCATTGCATTTGAAGATTTTATTAAATACAAGAGTGAAGCAGCTTGTAGAGAGAATGGTAAATTAAGAATTGAAGGGAAAGAATACATTGTTAAAGATGGGGATATTATGCACTTTAGATTTAACGTTTAATTAGATATGAAAAAAGTTCTAGCAGTATTAGTACTATTTATTTCAATTGCTTGTAATAATTCAAGCGATTCTAATAATGCAAATAACATAAATAATGATAATACTGCTATAAGCGCTCCTACTCCATTAAATTATACTATACAAAAAATCTATTCACATGACACTTCTGCCTACACTCAAGGTTTAGAGTGGCATAATAATACTTTATATGAAGGCACTGGTCTTAGAGGTAAAAGTTTTATATATCAAATGGATAGCCTACTCAAGCCATTAGGCCAAAAAATTCGATTGGCGAACCCTTATTTTGGTGAAGGCATTACTGTTTTTAATGGTAAAATCTACCAGTTGACTTGGGAAGAGCATAAGGTATTCGTGTATGATGCACTTAGTCTAAAAAAAATAAAAGAATTTAGTTGGCCTTATGAAGGTTGGGGATTAACTCATAATGACAGTGCCTTAATTGTTTCAACTGGAACTAGTAATCTTTATTTTGTTGATCCCAACACCTTTGCTATTCAAAAAACTGTTGGTGTGTACCATCAATATGGGTATCAAAGTATGATCAACGAGCTTGAATTTGTAAATGGGAAACTGTATGCAAATATTTATGGCCAAAATGATATCATTGTAATTGATCCGAATACTGGTAAAATCACAAATAAAATTGATTGCAGTAATTTACTTGCTCAAGCTAAGGTGCAGTACAACCCACTTAATATAGATGGGGGTTACGTTCTTAATGGCATTGCCTATAAAGCTTCAACCAATACCTTTTTCTTAACTGGTAAATGTTGGCCAGTTATTGTAGAAGTAAAATTAAACTAAATAAAAGCAGGTGTAGATTTCTTTTTTATTTCATAAATGATACTGCTCGATTTAGATGTATCTGATATTGCAAATAAATTCGAAATCGTGCCAATAACTACTGCAAGTAATAAACCTAATTTACCAGCTTGTTTGTATTTTTCACTTAATAAGCTAACATAATAACTATCATACCACATTGGCTTAATTGTAACAATTTCAAAACCAAATTCATTTAACAAAATAGACATTGATTTTGGCGAAAAGTGGTATAAATGCCTTGGTAAGTCATATGCAGCCCAATATTTTTTATAATATTTAGCATCAAAACTTGTATAATTAGGTACTGCAATAATTAACCTTCCATGTTTTTTTAAACTCTTGAAGCATTGATTTAAATATGGTTTCAAATCATGTACATGTTCTAGTACATGCCACATACTTATGACTTCAAATTCGTTTTCAGGTAAATCAAAAATAGTATCAGTAGATTGTAGTTGAATTTTGTAATTTTCAAATGCTTTTGACCTTGTTTCAGCATCAGGTTCTAATCCAGTAACTTTCCAACCTTTCTCATGCATAGCATGTGCAAATGCCCCTGTACCTGCTCCAATATCTAATAAGTGTCCTTTATGTCCAGTAAATAAAGATTGTACCCATTTTGTTTTTTGAGCCAATGTTTTATTACGAACATAATGGTACAAACGATTCATCCAACCTTCTTTAACATCTGTATGAGATATATATTCAATAAATTTGTAATATTTACTAATTTCAGTTTTATTTGGAACTGGTGAAGTATATCTTAAACTACAATTTGTGCAATGATAAATTGAAAATGATTCCTGTGTTAATGAAAAATCCTGACTTTCAATGACTAATACAGAATTTGAATGATTGCAAATAGGACAATTCATGCTAGTTTATTTTAAAAGTATAGCGAGTATTGCAAGTATTGAAATGACTAAAGGTAATATCCACCAACGGTTAGGATTCGAATTGAAATTATTTTCATCTTGATCTTCAGTTAGCACTTTTTCTAAAGTAAAAGTTTTATAATAATTACTACTCAAGAAATTTGATTCAAAAGTATAAACATCATCAATGAGTTTTATTTTTCCTATATTACCTAAATCAATTGTATTAGATATTGCTAATTGATCATTCAAGTAAGCTTCATAATCTATCATAGCTTGTTCTATCGTACAATCTAGATGATCTGACAAATAGATGTAAAATAATTTGCTTGGTTTTAAAATATTATCTTTAGTTGTTTCAAATATAATTTTTTCAACAGGTGGTTGATATTGGTTATTTGAAACATGTGCATCTTTTTGATCAAATCTTAGATGGCCAATACCAGGAATAACCAATTGGCCATGTTCTAAAAAATAGATTTCTAATGTATTTAGCATCATTTTTTACTAAATTTATATTGAATGCCGGCGATAAATTGTACACCTAATGATGGGTAATTAGCCCAACGTTGATATTTTTGATCTAAAAGGTTCTCTCCTTTAGCCCAAAATGTCCAATTCTTTGAGATAGCATATTGCATCCCAGCATTGAGTACAAAGGTATTGTTTAATTTATAAGCTTGTCCTATACCGGCACTAGTTTTAGCACCAGTCCAGAATTGACCTGAAGCATCAAAATTCAAGTGTTTATTATAGTTCCAATTAAATTGTGAATTCAACTCAAATGGCAACACTCCCCAGGCTTGTTCATTTTCTCTTATTAAGCTAAATTGAATATATTTAAAATGATTCTTCCATAAGAGTTTATCACTTAGTTGATACCTAAAAGACCCTTTTAGCTCAATAGCTATCGCCCTTTTTTCAAATAACACATCAAATTTCAAACCTTCTTCTACAGGATTATAAAAAGTGTTTGATTGATTGAAAAAAGGCAGTTCACGATAATCATTTAGAGCCATATTAAATGCATATTTAAGTCTTTTATTAGCCGTAATATCTACTTGAAAATATTTTGACTCGTTAGAACTAATTGGCAAACTTCCAGGTGCAATGATCCAATGGTTTTGACTCATTAATTGAGCAAGATGATTATTGGTTAAAATTGTTTTCCAGCCTGCATGTAAAATATAATTGGTGTCTTTAAGTTGTTTAACCAATTCAAACTTAGGGTACAATTTAAATTCGCCATTTGCATAAGTAGGTCGAACACCCATTATTAACTGTAAATGTGTTCTTTTTAATGCTATGGATGGATCTACTTGTACAAAATAATTTTGTTGAGTATTTTTATTTAAAGGACTGTATTGAATAAAACTAAAAGTAAAATCCGTGTGTAAATCTATATTGTTTTGTAATTTGAAATAAATTGGACTGTTTAAATCAATGGTGACATCTTTTGCTTGACGTAATATATTACTATGATTAAACTTTAAAATTGGATCATAATGAAAACGAACATTTGAATGTTGTTTGTTTGACAATGAAAAATTGGCCCCAATGATCGAAAATTTTTGTTCGAAATTACTTAAAGGTAAGTTCGTCGTATCAGGCACTAACCCATACCTATATCTACTTGATTGATCAAAATAAACTTGTGAGTTAATGTTTTTTTTGTTGTTTATGACGAGTGAACCTAAATAATTTACTATGAAATTATTCCATTTTTGAATCGGATGCAGACCAGTTAAAGATTCATTTTGCACACTAAAAGTATGAATTTGATCTTTTTGATCTACAATACTTGTCTGAGCTTGAATAAATTGATTAAAATAATTACCCATACCAATTTTGAAGTTGGTGGATTGGCGATCTAACCATAGACTATCTCTTTTAATAGCTCTAGGCACTAAAGCAATAGGCTGATATTGAAAGCTTAAATTTTGACTTGGTACTTGATATGTAAGAGTAACTGTATTGGTATCAATTAATGCAGTTGCATTGACAAAACTTATTTTTGCTACATTTTTTAGTTGAGGTTTAAATGCAGAAACAATTGTAACTACTTTCTCAGGTGTACTATCAATTTGATTCGTACTTATTGGCATATCTGTTAATGCAACTAATTGATCAATTTTGACAGGTGCATATTTAGCGATAGTATTGTCTTTTTTTACAGGTAACTTTTTCTTATTGTTAAACTTACTAGACTTCTTTTTATTATTCTTTTTTTGTTTAGTTGTTTTCTTAGTAGTTTTTTTCTTTTTTGAACTAATTGAACTAGAAGCTATCTTTTTGTTTTTTTTCTGGGTAAGACCCATATTGCTAAAACAAATTAAAGCAAAAAATAATAAACTGTATCTTATATGTAATTTCATAATTTTACTTTATTGAGCTTTAATTGTATCATTAATTGCCTTTAATTTGTCTGAGGCAATTTGCTGTAAAGATGGTATTGATGCGTTTTCTGCAATACTTTTATAGGTTGCTATAGCATTAAATGTATCATTTTGTGCTACATAAATATCTCCAAGTAAGATATAAGATTTAGTAACCCAAAACTCATAAGAAGATTGTTTCTTAATCATATCAAAAGCTGTTTTTTCAGCTAAATTGTATTTATGTTGATTAAAATAGATTGTTGCTAAAAGATAATGCGCTTCAGCTGTATAATTTGAGCTATTCGATTTTAAAACATTGTTTAAAATGTTTAATGCTTTTGCAGTGTCCTGTTGAATTATTGATTGGTGATACATGGCCATATTTGCCATTAAAATATCATCACTTGCACTGTTTTTTTCAGATAAAATAATTTCAGCAGTTTTGGATGCTTCTACCCAATTTTCTGCTTTATATTGACATCTTAATAATCCTTTTAAAGCTTCAATTTTTTGTTCTTGTTGTGTTGAATATTGTAAAACAAGTTTAAAATATTGTTCTGCAGTAGTATAATCTTTTAAATTAAAATAATGAAGACGAGCAGCAACAATAGAGGCTCTTTCTGCATATTTGTTGGGTGCCTTAACAGCTATTTTGCCAAAATAGGACGCTGCTGAATCATATTGCTGTTGCGCATAAGCCATTTCTGCTAACATACTCATAGCATCTAATTGATATTTCCCTTCAGGGTATTGTGACAAGTATTTTTTTAGGCCAATTGTCGCATTATTATATTTCTTTTCTTCATATTGAATAATTGCAGCTCTGAAAATTAATGAATCTTGTTCATTTATTGATAAAGGTTTTCCAAAATCATTCATGAATTGAACATAGGCCTCTGGTTGTTGTTCTTCAACAAATATGTTTCTAATATATTCTACTGCATTATTGCTTTCTTCTGCATTAGGATAAGCGGTATATAGTGATTTAAAATTTTGCAACGCATCTTGATTTTTATTAAGATTAAAATAAACTATACCTAATTTATAATAAGCTAAAGGATAAAATTCAGTTGCTCTATTGTCTAATAAAACTTTTGACAATGGAGTTATAGCCTCTTGAAATTGCTCTTTACTTGTATAAGTATCGGCTAATTCCATTCTTGCGTCACTTAAATATATTGATTGGTTAAAATCTTGCTCGAAGCTATTCAATAGCTTTATTTTTTCTTTATTAAGACCAAGTGCACCATAGATGATGGCTTTTTGTAAACTAGCATAATCTTCAAAGTTCCATCCCAAATCAATAATTTTCTGATAGGATTTAAGTGCTTGCTTGTATTGTTTTGACATAAATTGACAATCAGCTAATCTAACTAAAGCATCTTTTTGGTATGGAGAAGATGCACTATAGGGATTAAAATCTGCTGCTAATGTAAATAGTTGAAGCGCCTTTGAATAATTATTGTTTTTTAAATAACAGTATCCTAAAGTATATTGTGCATGTTTTTTGGTGATTTCGCCAATTTCAACAGGTTCTAATAAATATTTTTCAATGTGTTCAATAGCTTCCTCTAACCTTCCCATTTTATAGGAAAGCTCTCCTATCCAAAAATGAGTTTGTGGAAGTACTTTGTTATTATAAGGTAAATGTTGAACTTGTTTAAATAATTCATAGGCTTTTTCATTTTGACCATCGTTGATCAATAATGCAGCTTTGCCATATAATATGTTAGGGTATAACTTTAATAAAGATTCATCTAGGCTATCCATTTTTTGATAAGCTTCATAGGCTTTATTAAAGTCATTACTATATGCTAAAGCAGTTACGTACAAACTTTTAGATTCTGTAAAGTATATGCTTGCAGGGTATAATCGATTAAATTTTTCAATGGATTGAATAGCAACACTATATTCTTTTAATTCAATAGATAATTTCGCATAATTAAATAAGGCAATTTCTTTTTGTGCTAAATTTTGACTTTTAGTGGCACAAAGAAAAAAAGCATTCTTAGCTCCTAACTTGTCATTTACTTTTAAATAGGATGTAGCTAATAAATACATACTGTTTTGTCCTAATGAATCTTCCACATTAGCCAATTGTTTGAAACCTTGAATAGCTTCATTCCATTGCTGAGACTGAAAATAGCAAAATGATAATTGATACAAGTCTTGTGGTTCAACTTGTTTTTGTTCAGCAACATAGTTTGCTAAATAGGGTAAAGCTTTTTCATATTGCTTTTTTTCAAATAATAGATGACCCATTAATTGAGCAAGCTGGCTATTATAATATTGTCCTTTTACTTTTAATGCATCTTCTGTATTCTTTAATGCAGCATCAATGTCACCTAAAAAATAGTATAACTGGCTAATATAAAATGGAGTAAGTATTTTATAGGCACTACTTTGTTCGGCAATTTTAAAACAACTCAATGCTAAATTAAAATCTTTTTTTTGCAGCGCAACAAATCCTGCATAATAATTAGCATCAGCATAATATGGATTTGTTTGAACCTGTCTAATACTGTATAAATAATTTGTTGATTGTTCCCAATCTCCTTTTTTGAAATATAAATAGCCTAATTGAAATTGCATCAATGCAAGTTCATTGTTTTCAAGGTCATCAATACTTATCTTTTTATATGCTTGAATAGAGGCATCAACTTGTTGTTTTCTGAAATAATATTTCGCTAATTCAAAATTTAACCTAGATTGATATATTTTATTGTTATTATTTATTAACCAATCGGTCGCATTAAAAGTAGCATGATCTTTATCCAACGCTACTGATAATAAATGATAATGGAATGCTATATCAGTATTTTGTGGTTCAAAAAAATGAGCCGATTTGATCATTTGATAGGCAGCTAAACTATCCCCTTGCTGTAACGACTTTAAACCATCTTGATAAATTTGACTTAATGGAGCATCAAATTTCATTAACTGACTTGAAACTTGAGTACTTAAAATCAATAGCATGCATAAAAGCAACATTTTTGTGGTCACTTTTTGGATAGTTTTTAACATAGGAACCCTTATTTGGATAGTTTTATAAAATTACACTATGATTATAAAACGCTTCGTTAAATAAGCTTATTGTGGA
>CAZBJP010000016.1:0-28290 GCA_964492205.1 uncultured Sediminibacterium sp. | reverse complement strand
GTCGTATAATAACCACCTAACACAAACAACAAGATTGCTGTGAATGCGATGTATCTTTTATTGCGATAAAAAGGAATTGGCGCTTGAGGCGTCACACCTAATTTCTCGTCAGATAATTTTTTTAAGTTGCTATTTACTTGCAATAAAATAATCGCAAGCACTGCTAAAATCAAACTCAATATTCCGAACACTAAAGAATTATCAGATTCAGGAGCTGGAGCACCTGCAGCTGCACCGCCTGCTGGCGCTGCGCCTGGAGCAGGAACAGTTTTGATATAAGCCAAGATAGCATCGATGTCTGCATCAGATAAACCAGGGAAATTATTCATCGCCACTTTGTTGTACTCATTGTACAAGTTGTTTGCGTAAGGATCACCTGTTTTCAAAAATGCAGCAGAGTTTTTAATCCATGCATACAAGTTTTTCTTGTCTGGCCAACGATCTTCCACGCCAGCTAAAGCAGGACCCGTAAGCTTTTTATTCACTGCATGACATGAGGCACAATTCGCAGAGAATAGGGCCTTACCGTCTTGAGCATTTAGTTGATTACCTATAGCAGCACTAAAGGTGATAAATAAGAAGATCGAAACGATCTTAGCTAGGTTTCTTAAAATTGTCATATACACAAACAGTGTCTAATGTGGAAAAATATCCTTGAACGGGGGCAAAATTAACTAAGAAACGCTTTAAAAAGCTAGTTTATTGTAAGTTTTTTTTTCTTGGTAAAGATTGAGTTTCAATTCGGTGGGAAGATTTTGGGTGATGAATGTCATAAAATTGTAAGGTTCCAACTAATGGCCATAAATTTTGTTTAATCTTGTGAAGGAAATTGGAAAAAAAGAAGACCTTCGAGCGGCTTTGAAAACAAAAAATTAAAGGAAAAATTGGTGGAGATAAAACGGTTTTTGGGGAGTTTTTCGCGAAACAATGTGCATATATTATGAAAAGTATTAATAGATTACAGCAAAAATGGGGGGTAGGACCAGTGCAGTTTTGGCTCATCATGACCACTTTTGCCTTGGGCGGAAGCCTGAGTGGATACCTAAATAAGCAAATCTTAAATTTGGTGTTTTTGGAGAAAAATGCAGCATATTGGCTCATTTATCCCGTATTATTGACTATTTTATGGCCATTTTCTGTCATTTTTGTAAGTTTTTTGACTGGGCAGTTTTCCTTTTTCAAGGGTTATTTAGGCAGAATGTGGGGCAGATTAGTTGGCGGGGCGGGCATGGCTGGTCCAGCGACGCCAATTCATGTGGCGATTTTTGCTTCGGGGGCTGGATCAAATGCAAAAAAGATCATCGAATTCTTTGAAAATAAGTCCACCCCTATTAAAATATCCCTCATAGTCTGCAATGTTCAGGGCGCAGGGGTGTTAGACATTGCCAAATCAAAAGGTATCCCAACCCTATTAATTAATAAAAAAGAATTTGAGGCAACAGGCTATGTTGAAAGTTTACACAATGCCGACATCCATTTTATTGTTTTAGCAGGATTTTTATGGAAAGTACCTGAGGTGTTGGTGAATGCTTATCAGCCAGGCATGAAAATAGACTCAAGTGTAGTGAATGGGAAAACAAATACAGCAAGAGGTATCATCAATATTCATCCAGCATTGTTACCAAATTATGGTGGCAAAGGCATGTATGGATCGCGTGTACATGAAGCAGTGGTTGCCGCAGGAGAAAAAAAATCAGGTATTACGATTCACTGGGTGGATGCACATTATGATGAAGGCGATATTATCTTTCAAGCGGAGTGTACATTAGACAATTCAGATACACCATACACCGTTGCAGAAAAAATACACGCATTGGAACATGCACATTTTGCGCCAACAATAGAAAAAATATTGTTGAAGTAACTTACAGTAATTATTTATTGTTATTCATAGTAATATTGAATAACATTTTAAATGTTGGATTCCAAATTAAAAATCGAAAAATTAATAGTGAAATCTAAGTGCGATAATTTCTATCACATCATTGTCTTTAATTCTGTAGATTAATCTGTGTTCTTTGTTTATTCTCCTACTCCAAAGCCCAGTTAGTTGATATTTTAATGGCTCTGGTTTGCCAATCCCCTCGTATGGAGTTATTAGAATATTTTCTAATAACTTTTGTGTTCTATCTTGTGTCTTAATTTGTTTCTTAAGTTTCCAATATTTTAGATCGGCTTTTGCATTATCAGTTAGAACTATTTCCAGAGTTCTTTTAATTTAATTTTAGAAGTTTTACCCTCTTTGATTTGCTTCATACTCTCTAGTAAATGTTTTTTATTTGCCGGGCTTGATAATAAGTACAAAGTTTCCTCCATTGCATTATAGGCTTCCTGAGAAAGTACAACAATATTCCCTTTACCCTTGGGTCTTTTGATAATGATTTGATTGCGCTTGTCACTACCAACGTGTTCGAGTTCAACCGCTAGATTACTTCTAAATTCTGTAACTGATAAAACCTTTGGCATATATCAATTTTTGTACAAAATTACGTACGTTTTTTAGAACTGCCAATTATCTTTTATCCAGGCATACGAGAAATATATTTCTCGATTTCTTTAATTTGATCCAACACTTGTTTAGTAGAGGGTTTACAGGCTTTTGCTTTACGAAAGAAATCTTTAGCTGCACGGAACTCACGCTTATTCATAAAGATCTGACACATGCTTAGGTAAGCTACTGCTTCAGATTCTTTATCAGGAATACCAGCACGAATAGCTGCACGAATATAAGCTTCGCCTTGTTTGGTATCCCCTTTTTGCATGGCCATCATGCCTAATTGTAATTTATTTGCACCTTCAGCTTCAGGCATGGCAGAACCAAGGTCGTTACTCATTTTAAGATGCTTCTCTGCTGTATCAAAATCCTGCTTCGCCATCGCGATATTACCCTTGATAGTATAATAAGTGCTACGCACAGGCTTGTATAATAAATTAGGAAACCAGATGGAACCTAAAATACGCTCCACTTCTTCAATATCTCCTGCTTCCATGGGTGCTTGTACCAAACGTAATGGACCAATAAAAATATGACTCAATAAACCTACTACGCCTAAAAAGTATAAAGGAAAAACAGGCCAAAAATTTGCGATATCTGTTATCTGAAGTAACGCTGCGCCAAAAATAGCAATTAAGCTCAACCAAAAACGATACTTGATAATGATGTTATAGAAGTTCATGAGGATTAAATTAAGAGGTCAAATATACCAAATAATAGCTTTAATGTAGATCTAGATAAAAAGAATGGTTATTTTTGCGCTCCTCGAATCCTAGTGGTTCGATGGTCTCGTAGTTCAATGGATAGAATAGGTGTTTCCTAAACACTAGATCCAAGTTCGATTCTTGGCGAGACCACAAACCCTCGCAGCGAAAGCTGCGGGGGTTTATTTTTGCGAAGACGCGAGTACTGGCAGTCTTGAAAATAAAAAAACCACCTTAAATATGCGGTTCCCCCAAACGACATACCAAGATGGTTTACTAGATTATATACTCTAATGATCCAAAATTAAATGTATTAGTTATAAGTCTATTCAGTATTTATACTGAATTTAAAATGATTGATATCAGGATGCACAACCACTTATCAAAAAAAAGTAGCCATTGGTATAATAGGAATGGAATTGAAATAAAATAATAAAAATATTTTTTAATTTTTAACCAACGCGTTAGAATAAGCATAGGCAACTAATCCTGCTACACTTTTCACATTCATTCTTTCCATAATTCGAACACGATGTGTTTCAATAGTACGCTGACTCAACTGTAATTGATTTGCAATTTCTTTATTCGAGAACTCAAGGCAAACTAATTGAATCACTTCTAATTCTCTATCTGTAAAAACGAGTTTTTCATTCGGATAAGGTTTATAAGTAGATGTAGTGAGTAAGTCTAACATATGGCTGTTAGTAGAAGCTGGAAAATAAACACGATTATGCGCCACCACACTATCAATGGCTTCGAATAATTCTTCCTTAGTGGTATTTTTATCTAAGTAACCCATCGCCCCAGCTTCTAACATTTTTATAATAATCGCATCTTCTGAATGCATGGATAAAGCAATCACACGTGCGCGCAATCCTAACTCTTTTATTTTTTTTACTGCATCAATTCCATTTAAAACGGGCATCCCAATATCAACAATTAATAAATCTGGATCTAATTGTTGTGTTAAGTTCACCAATTCTTGACCATTAGATGCTTCCCCAATGATTTGCACCATTCCGGTCATGGTAAGCACTTTCACCAAGCCTTCTCTAAAAAAACTATGGTCATCTGCAATGACTATAGAGATCTGGTTATTTTTAATTCCGTGCATGACCGTATAAATTAATTTAACGCTTCTTCTAATTTAATTAGGGGAATACGAATATTATAACGCGTTCCTTTTTTTATTTCATCCGATAAAGCCATGGTTCCATTCAAATATTCTATTCTACTTTGGATACCCAATAAACCCAAGCCCATTTTTTGATTGGCTCTTATCTCGAACATATCATAGCCCACGCCATTATCAGCAGTACGAATTAAAAATTGGTCCCCTTCTCTAGAGAGTTCAATATTAAGTTCAGTGGCATGTGCATGTTTCACCGTATTTAAAATAATTTCTTGCATAATCCGATACAATTGATTATTCTGATCTTGAGTTAACGGAGGTATTTCTTTTTCAATCAATTGTATATTAAGGGATTTATCTATTCGAACCTGCGCAATATATTGTTTCAATGCATCAATTAATGAGATATGAAAAATTGCCAAAGGTGCCAATGTTTTGGCCATCCCCCTCACTTGGTCAACGCATTTATCTAAGGCAGCAATGACGTCTAATAAATCTGTTTTATTTTCAGCTTCTAATAAATTCATGCGCATTTTAATACTTGACAAATAAGGTCCAATATCATTATGCAGTTCTGTAGCAATTATATTACGTTCTAATTCTGTGGCATTAATTTCGGCATTTAATTTTTCTGTCTGCAATCGCTTATACTTTTGATTCTGTATAAATAAGTTGATGAAAAAAAATAACATCAGCAAGGCTAAAAAGACCCCCACTATACTAAATGCTATAAAAATTTTTCCTTCTTCGGTGCCCATATCAATGCCAATGTATAAGAAATGTAAGATAAGAAATTTACCCATCTAATGACACTGTACAAGTTCATAAAAAAGGCTTGATTGGCTTTATTAAACAGAAAATGCATCAAAATATTGATCGTAGCGTAATAGACACTAAAAATCATGTATGGGATGATGATTAATTTTCTGGAAAGACTGGCTTTTGGACTTATTAAATTATTTTGATGCTGAGTTAATAAACGAATACCATACAAAGCAATACAAACCGTACTAACAATCATTGGCCATTTAATATAGTATATAGATTGGTAATCATAATACTCATCCACCGCCACCAAAACAAAAAGAATAAGATGAATAATGCATTTTTTAAACGCAGCAATTTTTTTGCCATCCCAAGCAAAATACAGCAGTAAAATAAGTTGGGTATTTATAAAAGAATGGATACTGTCAAATAGATGAAAATTAACAAATTTGAATTCCGCATTAATTTCATTGAGTGATGCTGCACATAGGTTAATTATAAAATACCTGTATTTAATATCAATAGTATTAAATACATAGATCCCTGCCAGAGCAGGGATAATCACAGAAAGGTTTAGTATAGTGCCTATATCTGTCAATCAATTAAAATATACCCTCAATACCAGATGGACAAAACGGAGGACAGTCTTTACCCTTATCCACAATCACATCTTCCCCACCAGTGGTTGAATTAATAATATTGTTACCTGAAGCATCCACACCAAAAAAGACTAGGCAAATGGCATTGTCTTCCTTCATGCCATAGTATGCCCTAATTTCAACACAACCTGGCTGTTCAAGTAATGCTTTTATAGCAGCAGCGTCAAAAGTGCTACTATATTTTAAACTGTCTTTGTAATCGGGGGTGGCAATGTCATTAAAATTGGCTCTGTATCGACCAATAAGATCTTTGGCCGTTTGAAGCGAGATTAAATTTTGGCTCATTCATCAATGTTTTTTTGAAATACAAGTCTAAGCAATTATCAAATAATAGAATTCAGTATTTATACCTAATTGGTGAAGAAGCCATAATAGGACTTATTATGCCAAAATTACTCTAGAACAAATCCTTCCTAAAATTTAACCCCCTCATCTTCAAATAGTTCAATAGTATTAATTATCTTCGAAATAGCTTATTCCCCCATTGAAAGCGCATTGATCATTTTGTGGGACAAAATCATGAAAAAACCGAATACGGACTATAATTATATAAGGTATGTAAATGATGCTGTGGTATTGCTAGTAGCTTATTGGGCTACACTTTTGACGCTTTTTGGTCAGGTTTCTGGCATTTTTAACCCCTTTTTCCTTGGTTTATCTTTATTTTTCTGGTATTTGATGGCCAATTTCTCCAAATTGTATGCCGACCGTCGTTCCAATAAGTTTTCAGAGGAGATCATCTTCATACTTTACCATGTCATTTTATTCGCCATTATTCTAAGTTCAAGTCTATTCTTTTTACAACCTGGGGAACGTTATAATTTCAAATTTTTTGTCTGCTTTTTGAGCTATATCTTTTTACTGGCAACAGTAACCAAATATATCTTAAGAAAAAATAGGCATGCCGCATTTTATCAGGGGAAATTATACGATTCCATTTTATTAGTGGGCGCCACACCAGCAGCGCTCAACTTTATAGAGACAGTAAAAAAATATTACTACTACGGCTATAAATGTATTGGCTTAGTAGACGAGCAAACCGCGGAGATAGAGGGATGTCCTTATTTAGGTAATCTCAATCAATTGAATACTGTGTTGATTAAAAATCCTATAGACGAAGTGGTGATTGCTTTGCCGAATGATAAATATAATTTGATCCAGCAATGTATTGATGTATGTGATTTTCATAAAACAAAAGTGCGTATCCTACCCGATCTAAGACAGTACGCAACATCAGCTGCGCCAATCAATAATATTGGTCGATTACCCGTGATCAATGTAGGGGCTTTACCATTAGACCGATGGGAGAATAAACTATTAAAACGTGGTTTTGATATCGTATTTGCAAGCCTATTTTTTTTAACCATAGGTATTTGGATGTTTCCACTTATTGCAATCCTTATTAAATTAAGCTCTAAGGGTCCTGTATTTTTTAAACAGGAAAGATGGGGGCTCAATAACAAATTACTTATCTGTTATAAGTTTAGGACTATGGACCAAGACAGTAAGGATGTAGACGAGGATGGCAAATACCAACAAGCTCATAAGAACGACCCAAGAATTACAAACATAGGCCGAATATTAAGAAAAACAAATTTAGATGAGTTGCCACAATTTTGGAATGTACTTATAGGCAATATGTCGGTAGTAGGACCAAGACCACATCCCACTCCATTAAATATCGAATCCATGCATACAGTAGACAATTATATGTTAAGGCATATTGTCTTGCCTGGTATAAGCGGATGGGCGCAAGTAAACGGATGTAGAGGAGAAACCAAGACTATAGAAGAAATGCAAGAGCGTGTAGATTTTGATTTAAGCTATATACACCGATGGACATTTTGGCTAGACTGCCAGATCATTTTACAAACTATCATTAATATTTTGAGAGGTGATCAAAACGCTTACTAGATGCAAAAGAATACAAATTTATTTGAAGGTAGATTTAAAGTAAGGCTAATCTTATTAATATTCTGCATGATTGCATTAGTCAATGTTCGTGCGCAGACGGTATGGGAAAATCCAGAAGCACCTATCATGGGCTATTTACAAAGGATGGCACAAAAAGGGAAGATTGATTTTCAAGATATCATCCAACCTGTTTCAAGAAAACAAATAGAGACTGCCTTAGTCAGTTTAGAAAAACAAGTAGGGCAATTGAGTGCGACTGAAAAAAATGAACTCTCGTTTTATCTACAAGAATATAGAAGCATTGTTGGAACAGATACAGCTACCTTAAAAGTATTTCAAAAAGATGCCAACAAAAGATTGAGAGGTTTATACCTACACCAAAAAGATTTTATGTTTAACGTAGATCCAATGGGAAGTTTGATGCGTGTATCAAGAGCAGAAAATAGTTTTACACAAATGAGCGGCCAAGGATTAAGTTTCTGGGGACAAGCTAAACAATTTGCTTTTCAATTTTACTACAAAGATTACGTAGAGGTAGGAAAAGGTATGGATTTATTTAGAACTGCTAGCCCAGAGAAATCCATCATCAAATTATACAATCCTACAGCAAAAGAAATAAATTATAGTGAAATAAGAGGACATGTAAGCTATAGCTGGAATAAAGGTTCGATTAGTTTTGGAAAGGATTATTTAAACTGGGGGTACGGTGAAAATGGTAAAATCGTATTGGATAATAAAGTAATTAGTTACCCCTTAGTAAGATTAGATTATCAACCTACCAAGTGGATGCAGTTTAATTATACGCATGCTTGGTTAAATAGTAATATCATAGATTCTAATGCATTGTATACAGCAGGTGTAGGTGCACAAAGTGGGGAATTGCGTATACAGTATGTTCCCAAATATATGGCAACACATAGTTTGGTATTCAAGCCGATCAAAGGTTTGAATATTGCTATTGGCGAAACAGTAGTGTATAGTGATAAAGTAGATGTGGGCTTTTTACTCCCAATCAACTTTTTTAAGATCTATGATAATAACCGAAGTAATTATAATATTAATGCAGGGTCCAATGGTCAATTCTTTATACAAGCAAGTTCAAGAAATCATATAAAAAATACACATCTCTATGGCTCAATGTTTATAGACGAGATAAGGATTGCCTCTATTTTTGTTAAAGAAAAAAGTAGAAATCAATTAGGGTATACAGTAGGCGGATCTATAACTGACTTATTATTGCCTTATTTAACATTAGGAACAGAATATACTAGAGTGAATCCATTTGTATATACTAATTTATTAGCTGCACAAAATTATACGCAGTATGATAGGACAATGGGCGATTGGATGGGGAATAATTTTGATCGATTCCTTGTTTATGGAAAATATAATCCACTCCCTAAACTAAGTCTATACCTTCGTTACCAAAGTATCCGCAAAGGAGGTGCAGGCACTGTTGCAGAACAATATTTGGCTGAGCCACAACCACCCTTCTTATTCAATTTACAAACCAAGCGCAAAGATCTATTTCTGCAAGTTAAATACGAGTGGATCAATAATTTTTATCTGCTAGGTAGTTATGAATCTATCAAGTATGGTTATAAAAATAAAAATGTCCACCCGGATATACAAGATGGACAAATCATACAATTAGGAATAAGTTACGGGATTAGGTAGCCGTTACTACAACTATTAAATAATAGTTACTCGATACTTTATCAATAAGAACAA
Organism: uncultured Sediminibacterium sp.; assembly: GCA_964492205.1. Lineage (GTDB taxonomy): Bacteria > Bacteroidota > Bacteroidia > Chitinophagales > Chitinophagaceae > Sediminibacterium. The sequence goes on along the minus strand of CAZBJP010000016.1, from coordinate 18,891 downwards.
GAATAATTTTTTATAAATTATCTCCTAGTAAATTTCTGGCGAATAATTAAAGGAATAAACAAAGGCGCTTCAATTAAATAACGTCTGTACATTCTTTTAGGTTCTTGTATCAATCTGTACAACCATTCTAGTCCAGCTTTGTGCATCCATTTAGGTGCACGCGGCACCAAACCTGCCATCACTTCGAACGCACCACCAATACCAACTGACAAAGGCACTTGCAATAGATGCTTATTCTGTGCAATCCAAATATCTTGTTTGGGTGCAGTGAGGCTTACGAGTAAAATGTCGGCTTGTGATTGATTCACCGCATCCAACATTTTTTTATTCTCATCCCCGCTGAATACCGGCATAAATGGAGGTACGTAAATACCTTTCACCATGCAGTTAGGAAATTCAGCTTCGATTATCTTTTTTAATTGTTCCCCCACACCTGGGCTTGCGCCTAATAAAAATACACTAAAGCCTTTTTGATCCGCTAAGTATATCAGGTCAGGCAATAAATCAAGGCCAGTAATTCTTTCTACAATGGGGGTGCCTAAAAAACCAGCAGCCCATTTCACAGGCACACCATCACATATCACCCATTCAGCAGCGTTGTAAATAGCTTGTACCTGTGGTTGTTTGCGTGCAGCTAAAATGGAATTCGTTGGTGTAATACATACCTGGGTAGTGGCAGTTATACTAGTTGGATTATTTCTCGAATCCAAAATTAATTGCTCAAAAGCAGCCAATAAATCTTGGTTGCCAATGGAATTGATATAAGTACCTAGGATATTGACTTTAGGATGCATTGGAATGAATTGCTGTTTCATTAGAATTTTCCTCTTCCTTAGGAAAAGCCTGTGTCATCCATAATAATCCTACCCAAGTCCAAAAAGGAAATGCGCCCATGGGACCTTCTAAAAATACATCAAAGCTTGCATTCACGATAAATGCCAAAAGCACGGTAGAGATCAATAAAGATTTAGCATCTAATTGTTTTTTAAACATGGGCTTGTATAAAATAAATAACCAAAATAACCAAAGTAAAAAAATAGGCACACCAAAACGTGCCATTACCGTTAGATGAAAATTATGCGGTGAACGCACTTCGTCAGCCTCCGAAACCACTTCGTCTGTTTCTGACAAGCTCATGCCTAAACCTTTACCTTGCACAAAATAAGCAGGCGAAAAACTATAATCCAAAATTTTAGCCCACCAAACCAAACGCCATAATTTATTGTCTTCTAAATTGGCATCTTTACTTACACCTACAAATGAGCCTACATTCTGTGACACTTGTTCAATCCCCACTTTACGTCCTTGAAAATTTTCCTGCACTTTAATGGAAGCATAAATAGGAATAACTATCATCAATAAGATAGGGAGGTATTTAGTGTATTGCTTCACCCTAGTTTTAATATACGCTTCCTTAGATAAGACTATATAAACTAGCACACCTAATACATAGGCCAACATACCTGATCTACTGTAAGCCGTTAAAATTAATAAATTAAATAAAATCAAAATCGCCATCACCGCCTGAAAACGAATAGACCTTTTTTGTTGAAAAGCTAATAGCACCAAAGAACTAATCAATAAGTGCACTCCCATGTCTCCATATTTATAAAGCACAAAAGAGATGTCACCAAAAGGTTTAAAGCGATCAAAATTTTCGACAAAATTTTGTAAAAAAAAGTTGAGTAAGCCAAAGACAGGAAACCAAGTATAAATGGCAAACATTTTTTCCCAAACTAAATTTTGTAAGTCTTTAAATAAAAAAATAATGAATACAAACCAACCATATTGAAATACAAAGCTATCTCTAATAACCTCTATAAAAGGATAACCCCTTAATCCTAAAGGAATATAAATAAGGCCAACGATTAAAAATAAAAATAAAAGTTTTGCACGCAGGTCCCAAGCAAATTCATAACTACGACGGGATAAAAATATTAAGACCAAGCCTAATAACCAAACTGCCTCTACCATAAAACTATATGCTACCCCTTTGTTAAAAAAGACATAGCAAGCCATGACAAAAAAATACAAGTTCAAATAAATACGCTTAGCGGCCAGCATACAAACTATATTTTAAAGAGAAGTTTAGCATTAGATTAAATTTATCAGATAATGAAGAAGATTCAGAAAAAGATAAATTTGGCAGATCCTCTCTCACCCATCTATAATTTAACGAACTAGTTTGCATGGCAGAGGCTGCCAACAAAAGTTTTTTATTGACTTGATATTGTAGTTCAAAGCCTTTATTAATATTAATAAAATACCTGTTATAATAAGTACTTCCAAAATACTGATAGGTATAAAAATCATTATTATTCGCTACACGTTCTATGAATAAACCAATTTTATTTTTACCCTTATGCCAACTTAATCCAATACTTTGGCTGTTTGAACCAGGACCAATTGAAGCACCTAACATTTGACCTTGATGAGTATAGCCTTGACGAATTTGATTACTTGTATACCAACTTGTAACCATAGGACCACCAAAGGGTTCTTTTAAATTTATCACTAAAGCTGGATTCATTAACTGTAATTGAGTAAACTCAGAATATAGTTTTAAATAAGCCCCTTTTTTGCCAATTGGGAAGAGTTTGCGAGCACCAACTACAAAACCTGTTCTAACAGAATCTCCAAAAAAGCGCCATGGACTTACAGCTTGATTAGGTTGACCAATTTCAGCATAGAATTCAGCATGATCTTTGGGTAATACAAATCTAAAAACAAATGCCCCTAATTGTTGCTTGGGTCTATCATTACTTAATAAACCCAATTTCTTTCCTATTATATTTCTGTTTAAAATATAGCTCTGAGAAAAATAAGTATACCCAATATAAAAATTTGGAATCCATTTAGGTTGCCAATTAATATTGAATCCTTCTATATGACGTAAAGACTTGTTTTTTCGGATGATACCTCCTGCCCATATTGTTCGCATTAAACTATCTTCTATAGGTGGTAAGTCTGGTACATCTAATTGCCCAACAATAGCCTTTCCTTCAAAACTTCCCCATTTAGTTTCTATGGGTTTATTTGTTTTGATGTATCCATGATAAAAACCAGGTGCTGTGTTAGTCATCATTAAACTATTCCGTGAGCCAGGTCCCCACCATTGATTTTCTGATGAAATACCAAAAGTAAAATTATTAAGATGATATGCAATATAAGATTGACCAGGGAATAGGTTCATTATTGGCTTTCTTCCAAATTGAGTGTAGTAGTCAATATTATTTTGAATATGTAAATAATATCTAGCCCAATAGTTTCCATCCTCTTTATTGCCTAAAAAGACAGGTGGATTGATATTTCGTGCAGTTACAAATTCAGGTTGAATATTTATTTCAAAATTCTTTTTGGTAAATCTCGATCCAACACTAAACCTGTTTTGACTACCTATACTAGGATACAAAGTGCCATCATTAAAACCAGAAGGAGTAGTAGAATTTAATTGAATATTATAAATAAAATTGATGCCATCCCAGCTTACATCTTTCCAAAGTTTTATTTGTTTTTTAGACTGCAATTTTAAAAGGTCCCTTGTTGAACGAAGTAAAAAGGATGTGTTTTTATATTGACCAAAAAGTAACTGTTTGTCTCGTTCTTGATCTAACTGATTAATATCATCTAATAAGGCAATTTGACCTTTTGCAAACAATGAAAAAGTACTTAAAAAAACTAATAATAAAAATCTTACCATAAAAATATAGTGTTAATAAAGGCATGAAGATTACCTTTATGTGAGGCATTAATCCAATTATAATTTTTTGCATTGACCCACTCTAAATTGGCATTTATTATAATTTTTTTATACCTATGCCCCCAATTAAGACCAAATACATAATCATTCCATTTAGTATTACGAAGTTGAACAGGATTTTCACCAGTTTCCAAATAGGGGTTATTAGCAATATGTTGGAATTTTATCCCAACTGTTTTAAATCCTTCTCTTAAATTTAAAGTAATAGTTTGAAGATCATTTCCTTGTCCAGAGCCAACACCTATAATTTGATTATTATTTGTAAATCCTTCTTGTACTTGACCATGCTCGTACCAATTACCTGCTGATCTTTGAAGATAACCAGGTGATTGGGACATTTTAGTTGCTTCAAACCCAAGATCTAAATATCTACTATCCGATAATGGGTGTAATTTTTTAAACCCTATCGTGTAAGCACTAGAATGTGTTGTATTAATTAAAAGATCACGCATATTGGTTTTTGCATCGTTATAACCAAATTCAAAATATATTTCGGCATTAGTTTTTGGAAACAACCATCGTGTAAAAATGCTTAAAATTTGATCTTTGTTTAAGGTGTCGTCAGAGTAGTTATTCTTAAACAATTCATTCAATACAGGTAAGTAAGACTTGTAATTAGCTTGATACTCAGCTTTGGTTAAATCATAATTTTGAAAAGAACGATTAAAACCTACAAAGACATTTTGCAATATTTTAGGCTGAAATACTACATTAATACCATTATACTGTCTTGTAGATGGCATGGCATAATTAAAATCTCTTTTCTGCAAATTGTTATTTTCGAATCCTAAAGCTGTATCTCTAGTCATCCTACCTAAGACAAGAGAAAACTCAATATTTCCTATTCCAATATTAATCGGCTTGTGAGTATTCAATCTTAAATGTTCAAATGAAGGAGCATTATTACTCATTAATAATGAATTATACCTTCCAGGTCCCCACCAAAGGTTCTCCGAAGAAATACCTAAAGCAAGATTCGAAAACTTAAGACCTACAAATGATTGACCTGGTAGAACTTTAGTCTTTTTTGAAAACGGTCCGCTAGAATAATGCACTAATTCAGGTTGATATTGGGCATGTAATAAACCTAATTTTGCATAAATTCCAGTTGTTAGTTGTGCTTGATATCCTTTTGTATACCCCATTGCTTGATCGTTCCATCCAAATGGCCTTGAAGTATTTAACTTCTGAGTAAAACTAATTGGCAATAATTCGATATGAAATTTCCACTTATTTAATTGGGGTGCATTAATTTGTAGATTATTATCAATCTTTTTAAAAAGATTATAATAATCTTGAATCTTACTGTTATAATAAGGCCGATTTGCTAAAGACTGATTTGAATCGATTTTCCCCAATAATTGCAAATTTCTAATCTGCTCATCCAAACTTATAAAGCCTACCGAAACAGGATTTTGAGCATACCCAGTTTTTAAAATTGTAGTTAGAATTAGAATTAAATATAAATAATTACTTTGTTTCATTGTTTAAGTCTAATTTTTAAATAAGCAACTAAATTCCTAAACTCTATTGTCAATTTATCAAAAAAAGAAAGTTCAATTATAGATAATGGAAGTGTTTTTCTCCATTTGTTATAAAATTTAATTCGGTTCTCTAACCAGTTTGAGTCTAATTTTCCAAGTGATTTGTGTTCGATTAAAATATCATAAACACTTGCAAGTTTGAACCCATTTTTAAATATTTGCATTGATATATCCATATCATACATATGAAAACCCTTAAAACTATATTCATCAAAGCGTATAAATTGAAAAAGGGATTTACGGATACACATCCATACGCCATCTAATAATATTACCGGTGAAATTTGTTCATCATTTGAACCTGTTGAATAATAAACACAATCTATCTTACCTAATTGAATAATATTTTGAGCTATTTTATTTGAACACCACCAAGTACCTGGTAATAAACTTGCGTAAGGAGTACCAGCTATACCAATTGCTCCTAATTGAGTATTATTAAATTTCTCTAAAACCAGATTTCCCCAATTTTTAGTTTTAAATATAATATCATCATGCATAAAACAAATGATATCATAATTGCTAAGCATCACCCCTTTATTATAGGCAGTGAAAATATCATATTCATTTTCACTATTATCAATATATTGGAGCTCATATGGCACACCAATTGTATCATTAATATTGTTCAATAAATATTGGTCTACTTCTTTACTCCTACTGCAAATCACGATTGAAATCATGTTCAATTTGTTATTTTAAGGGGATATACTTTTGTAACATTTTAGCATATATATTGTCTGATTTCAAATAAAGATAATAAGTACAGAACCATAAAAATGATAGTATAGTTATAAATATAATTCTTAATATTACAAATTCAATTAAATATTTACCTGTTAAAATAATTACTATGTAAGGGAAAATATTTATCAATTGCTCAGTTAATAAAATTTTTAAATCCGGCATTGGATAATGTTTATAAGCATAGTAAACAAATGACATACAAACTATCAATTCTGTAACTAAAATTGTAATTGAAGTTCCAATCTCTTTATAGGTTGGTACTAATATAAAGGATAATATAATACTAATTGACATTCCATAAAACGCAGAGTATAAAATATGTTTATCTTTTCCAAGTGCACTCAAAACTTGAAATCCAAAAATAGTTGATAAGCTTACAATAAAAATCAATGGTGTTGTTATTTGAAGAGGTACTATAGCCCTATTATAATTTGTACCAAATAATATTTCAACAATTTCTGATGCGCAACTAAAAATAAAAATGACTATTGGTATTGATAAACTTATCAATAAGAAAAAACAATTTTTAACTAAATCATTAAATTTATCTAATTGATTAAGATGAAAATAATTCATTATGCTAGGGAACATTGCTGCTGATATAGCACTTAATACCGCTATAACTAATCTGTTCAACTTAAGTGCTGTAGCATAATAACCAACGCTTTCATTATCAGCAAGAAAACCTAATAAAACTGTATCTAAAGAAAAATAGATACTTATAGAGAATATAGTTAAAAACAAAAAAAATAAAGGTTTTAAATGTTTAATAAAATTTAGCTCAGAAAAAATATTTCTTTTAAATTGAAGGAGTTTAGATATTTTAAACAAATTAATAGTAGCAAGAATAAGAGATAAGACTACTTGCATCTGCATGTATCTTAGATAATCTATTTTAGATTTTATAAATATAAAAACTGATAAAATAAATAGTAGTCGAATGAAAAATGATCTTAAGGCAATAAATTTAAATTCCCCTAAGCCACTAAAAAACCATTCTAAATTAAATATTTGTAATAAAAAATAAACTAATGCCCATTTGAATAAAGAAGCATGTTGATTAAGATCTGGGAAGATTGGTATTAAAATATAGAATAATAAACCAAAGAAAAATGTACAAATTACATTTATTAAAAATACTTCCAGGAATATATTTGTTCTGTTTATTGCATCCTTGGAGTATTTTGCTATTTCTCTTACGCCGTAAATTGGGATACCCAACGCAGCTAGGATGACAAAATACTTTGCAAAGCTCTCAGAAAAATTAATTAAACCTACATGCTCTGGACCAAGTGTTCTGGCGAGATAAGGAAAAGTGATTAAAGGGAAAAGTACCTGAGAAATGGACAGGAGTACATTGTAAAATATGTTTTTGCTTGTATGCATTAATTAGCGGTAACTAGCATCTACTAGCATACGGTAGATATTTTTAAAAAGTGGGACAATTCTATTTAATTTATCTAGAATAGTAATTTCTCCTTTACTTTCTTTGTTAAGCAATTGTAGCATTTTTTGATAAGCTGGGCTATCTTGAGATTTTGTGTTGTTTTGCAGTAATAAAGTTTTACTAAGGGCTTGCATGATCTGAATTTCTTGAACAGAAGTTTTACCGTTAGAGAAAACTCTTACTCCTGTTCTCACCGGACGGGTGTGTTTTACTTGAACCGCATGTACTACTGCTGTATTATTTTTATCCATCAAATATTGGATAGTTGGTACTAAGTATAAGTCCAAACCAGTGCCTGAAATATTATCTATACAATGTGGTGCAAAAGCATTAAAAATTTCCATGCGGTAAAACGGGCACATCACTTCCACCCAATCAGCAGGTATTACCTGATAACCTGGCTTATGAATGAATTGTCGATTATCATAATAGCTATCATGGGTGATGCTAGGTTGGAAAACATCTAATTGCTCAAGGTTGGCGATAAACAGTAATTTATTGATATCAGATGTACTGATGAATTGATCGTCATCAAAAATACCCATGTATAGATAATTTGCTTCAGCGTCAAGTGGCTGAAGATAGGTATACAAAGCGTTAATGATTTGCCCTTTGCATTCTGTAGCCACTGATAACACATGCTTGGGTGCAATAGCAGACAATAAATTCATATCTCCCTTTCCACTATAATCAAAAACCAATAGATCAAATGTAGGTAAAGCATCAAAGTAAATATGGTTTAAAGGCTGAGCTTTACCATCCCAAGTAACAACTACTAATGATTTTTTTGGAGTAGCCATATTACAAATTAAGGTGTTTTAACTAAAATACGCATGAATACGATTTCTAAAATCAAAGATTTGTATAATAAACCAGTTTTTAATTTTTTTGGATAAACCTTCTTTTCGAATGGTACTAGGTGTATTGTACCAGGCACTAATAATTTCTGGCCTTGCAGCGCCAAGCCTTAAACTGCCTTTAGGAATATATTTTTTAAAAATATCAACCGGATAAGCAATTTTATTAGTGGACTTAAGTAATAATGCTGCTGCTTTTTTATTTAAAGAATAACCGTAAGTGCAATACACGGATTTAATTAAGGGTTCCCCAATTTCAAAATTGCTATGCTGAAATTGTATTGTGGATTTTTTTAACCTAGCATGTCCATCCCATGCGCCCCAAAAAAATAAATCATAGTTGCGGGTATACTCATCAAAATGATTTTTTAAAAGCTCCTGGTTATTGATCTTACTATCTGATTCAAAAATTAAAAAATGCTGTTCTTCTGAAATAGCTTCTTTAAGGATGCGCTTCCAAATGATTCTATGTCCTAATAATACACCAATTTCATTGGTCAACAAAGCTCTGCCAGTCCTCTTTTTAGAAAGTTCAATTAATTTATTTAAAAAAGGGACGTGCGTAAATTTTGGATAGACTGCTTCAACCAATTCAAGATGTTCAAATGCATCTTGAATTAATTTTACCTGTGGTAATCTAGCATGCTCTCTTTGAGAGTAGAGCATAAACGCATGAATTGGCTTAACAGGCAAGTTGGTTATTTAAAAATGTAAAATGAGTTTGATCGAAATTGCTCACTGCATTATTTGCCAACGCAAAAGGAGTGAAAAAATGGGACATCCCTTTTTTAGGATATAAGATATAATGTGGCTTCTTTAAAACATAAGCTAAATGAGCTGGGAGGCTATCGGTGCAAACAATGAAATCTGCAGTCTGAATGAGTTGAATTAGATCCTCAAAATTATCATAAACCAAATCTGTTGCAGCTATTTTATGTCTCATTCTAGCCGTCTTATATTCCAATCCTTTAAAAAGAATATATTTTTTAAGTAATTCTAACAGTTCTGGCTGCATTACTCTTTTTTTTACTCGTGCATCAGGAATCACTAGAACATGACTTAATTGATGATGCTGCAAAGCGTCTTTATCTAATTCGTCTTGTTCTAAATCCAACCATTTTGAATAAGCTTGGTAAACTTTAGCACTATTAGGAACGACTGGCTCAAAATCTTGGCCTATAATAAATTTAAATAAAGATAAACGAATATCATGCTCTAAATAATCTGTTCCGTTTGGATTAGGATTGGCTTTGAGAAAGTCTTTTAAAAGATTTAATTGCTTAAATGTATCTATTGATATTATATGCTTATTCGTGAAAAAACTGAGTTGACCATGTTGGATACCCAATGCAATAAATTCGATGTTTAGAGGGGGGATAATTTCAGCAGCGAGTAGTGCATGATATAATGGTGCTAAATGATCGGAAGCAACGATCTGAATTTTTTTATTGCTTCTGGTAATGGCTTGTATTGCGATAACAAAATCGCCATAAGCACGAAGTAAAAAAATACGCTGCATAAATTATTTATCAGTATAAATATAAACTGATAGTAATAACCCAATGATTAAACCAATAAGTGCCCCAGCTGCTATTAAGAATAGGATAGATTTACGCTGATCAATCAATGGAAATTTAGGTTGGTCTAATAATTGAATGATGGGTGTTTGACTCACTAAAGACATGCGGGCCATTTCAAGATTCTTTGTCACTTCTGCATAAATATTATAGACAATTGTTTTATCTCTTTGTGAGAGTTCACTAGATACAGACATAGACTTATAAGCCATATTGGGATCTAATATCTGAAAGCTAGCTGCTTTCAAAGATTTTGTATTTAAAATTGCCGATAAGGAATCTGCCCTACGTTGTAATCTTTGTACATTCTCACTTGCACTATTAGTCTTGATATTTATATAATACTTGGTTGTCTCAAATAATAAACGGTCTGTCATGTTTTTTGAAAAAACTGCATTGTCAGAAATAGTCGTGATTTTAAAAATAGATCCTTTTTTATTCACCCTGTCCACTGTAATATTATCTTTGGCAATCTTTTCATAAATCACATATAAAACACTATCCTGAAGTGGTGTTGCTTGTTTCCCCTCTTGTAAATCAACAAAACTAATAGGATTATTCTTTTTTGCTAATTGCTTACCGAGGCCAGAAAAGTCTAAGTAAAGGTCTGCCAAACTAAGTGCTTGATTGTTCTTTTCATTATTACTTTTAGTAAGCAAAGCTTTTTCTACAATCAACCTTGACTTAACAATATCTAAAATATTATCACCAGAAAATAAACCAGTGCCTGCACCTGTTAAGCTATTCATATCAAATCCAAACTGAGAAGCTAATCCTGCCAAGCCGCCACCAGAAGCCGATTTTTCTTCTAAAACAAAAGTAGTGGTCGCTTCATATTTTGGACTCTGTAAAAAACCATAGCCCATCGCTAAGATGGCCATAGTCAACATCAATACACCAATTAATTTTTTCTGACCCAACACAAAACGAAAATAGCCCTGAATGGCATTGATTAAATCAGACAAAGCTGCTGTTTTTAAATTATTTGTACTCATGAAAACTATTTAGTGGTATTAATTAAGGCAATAATTAAACCTGCTAAGCTTGCTATACCCGAACTAATACCAATGAATTCGGCAGTAGTTGTAGGCGGCTTGGGTCTTTTTGCAGGAATGATTAGCTCAGCACCTGGTTCTATTCTTGGATAAAAATGTAAAACAAAGAAACGCTTTGTAGTTTTAATTTCTCCATTAGCGCGCACCACATAAGCATACCTTCGATTTGCGTTTACCTGAAAACCACCAGAGCCTCTAATAGCTTTCTTAAAACCCATGCTTGGATAATAAGCTACTTGACGAGGCACATTTACAGCGCCAGTAGTTTGGACTGTTTGAACAAATTTAGGAATGTATACACTATCCCCTTGTTCTAAAATAATGTCTTCTAAACTACCTGGTTTGTTTAAAGCATCTTGAAGTCTAATTCCTACAGGCTTGTATTCACTCGTTTTAGTTTGTCTAGATAAAATAGCAGCAGCACCATAAGCCACCGTCTTTAATCCACCGGCTCTAATTATCACATCTGAAAGGCGTTCTGTATTGCCCGACAATGTATACTTACCAGGGTACATCACTTCCCCAGCAACAGTCACCATAATTTGAGCTTTGTAATTAGGTACTTTACGAATAGATACGATATCAAATGGTGCTAATACAAAATTCAAATCTTCGTTATTACTATTGTTGCTAATATCAATGGCTTTTACAATCGCATAAGCAGCTTGATCAGCTACTGTCTCTTTGACATTTAAACGACGGGCAATTTCTACACGTTGTAGAGAGGCGCCTTCTTTAAATCCACCTGCTAATAAAATCAAATCCTGTGCACGCATATTATCTGCATACGCATAAGTGGCAGGTTGATTCACTTCTCCATTAATAGTGATGGTATATTTTTCACGGATGGCTTCTTTGGCATAGACGAATACAGAATCTTCTTTTTGTAATTCTATTTGTTCCTTACCTGCTAAGACATCGCTAATATTGAAGCTGATTAATTTAGGTGTTAAGTCAGCATTATAACGGCGCAAAATGGCACGATCCATAAAAGCATTTTCTTTTACTTGTGCAGTAGCCAATAAACTTTTTAAGTTTGGCATCTCACTCACTCCATATTCACCAGGATAATACACAGCCCCTTGAATGCTCACTCTGTTCACATAATTTGTTGCCAATGCATCCACCAGCAAGGTATCGCCGGATACTAAGTTGAATTGACTTAGGTTCGACGCTTTCACAGTCAATACTTCTTTACCTTTTGCACCCATGCGTTTCACGCGTATTAATTCCTTATAACCTAAATCTGCAAAGCCGCCAGCAAAAGTCAAAACGTCTTTTGCTGTTTCACCTTTCTTAATATCGAACAATGCTTGTTTTTTAGTCGCACCAATTACTGCAACTCTTGTTTCATAGGCACCTACACGAATCACATCTTCGTCTTGTAATAATTTATTTTTACTTAAATCCCCCTTCAATAAAAAATCATACAAATCAAATTGAACAATTGGCTTACCACTTCTCACTAATTCAATCTTACGAAAAGAACCTATTAGATTGGGCCCACCTGAAGCATACAAAGCATTCATGATTGTAGATAAAGAAGAAACAGTGTAGTTGCCAGGCTTAGTCACCTCTCCAACCAAAGTGACTCTGATAGACCTAATTTGTCCCAAAGAAACTTGTACATTCGTATTGCCTCCTGCAATAGTAGTATATACTTTTGCTGCTTGATTTTTGATTTTTACTTGTGCTTCCTCAATCGTTAAACCTGCCACTTTAATTGGACCAAGGTTAGGAAAACGAATCATCCCCTCTGTACTCACTTTTAATTTCTTAGTGCTTTCACTTAAACCATAAATATCAATAATCAATTCATCCCCTACTCCGATTATATAATTTTTAGGCGTAGCAATATTTAAATTAGGCTCAAAGCTTAATCCTGCGGTTTCAAACAATTCAGCACCAAATACTTTTAAAGATGTTTGGGTGATAATAGGTGTTTTAGCAGCGGGGGTTAACATTTCAATTTTATTCCTTTCAGCATTAGTTTCATCAACTGTTTTAGACTTAATTGAAGGGATAGATTTATTTGCTAATGGATCTGCTTCTGACATTCTTCTTTTTAGAATAAGAATTTGATCATTTGATAAACCTTTTTGTTTAGCTGCAGCTTCAAGTTGTGCGTCTGACAACCCATTTAATTGGTATTTATTGATCAATTGAATTAATTGTTGATCACTTATATTGGCGATATCAACAGGAAGTTCCTGTGCCAAGACGTTAACAGACAGCAATAAAATGAATGGAAGACTAAAAATGTATCGGATAAGTTGTTTCATACTTGAATAATTATTCTACTATTTAAATTTTGGCACGGCAAAGCCATTGTAAGTCACATAATTAACTACAAAAAATTACCTGCCAAGCAAAGGTAATAAATGCTTGATGTAATACTATACTATAAGTAACTATATAGACTTAGGGGGGAGGAGCTTAAAATTACAAAATTTTTATTGATAACCAATAAGTTAGACTTATTTAACTGCTCTAACTTCAGTCTTTTCTTGGTAATTGAGTTTCCAGCGTCTGATATCGTAATTGATAGAGTTGAGGGAATGGTTGGCGTCAATCCAATGCAAGAAGCCATTTAAGCGCAAACCTAAGCAACTTAAAGTACCTGACACATAGTTTTTGCCAATAACGCTGCTGATGGTTTCGAGCTTATTACCAAAGTAATAAGTCTTTTCATTTTTAATTAATAAAGCATCATTGAGTACATGTTGCATTAAGGCATTGCCTAAATTATCTAAAGCAATGGCGAGTTCTAAAAAATAAACTGAGAGTGAATGCACCTGCTTCACAATGCTTTGACGAATCAGGGCATATAAAAAACCAAAAGGTGCTGTGGTCACTAATAATACTAGGGCCACTACAAAAAGTAATAAACTTTTCCATAAAGGCATGGTTTCATTTTTATCCATAAAAATATTTTTTAGCATTTAATCTAATTAGAAAATAGCAGGCATATTGTGTTGATTAATCTTGAACACAAAGACCTAGAATCCTTTCTAATAAAGCGTTTCAAGTGTTTTTTAAAAGTAAAAATAAAATTTGGAACCGCCTATTTTATGTTTAGATTTAAGTAAACAAACTCATTTACTATGAAAAATAAAGCATTATTAGTTGGCATTAATGACTACCCTTTACCAGGCAATGATTTAAGAGGATGTATTAATGATCTGGTAGATATGGGTCATTTTATTGCCAATCAAAACAAAGTTTATGCATGGGAAAATATCAGAACCATCACCGACAGTGGGGCTACTAAAAAAGGCATTTTAGAACAATTAGATTGGTTATTAGACGGGATCAGTCCTGGAGACCAGATTTTATTTCAGTATAGTGGACATGGTGCACAACAAACAACGAATCACCCAGCCATAGAAAAAGATGGATTAGATGAAATTATCTGTCCTTATGATTTCAACGACACAGCAGCTACAGCCATTAGTGATAAAGAATTTGCCCAGCACTTCGCCAAAATCCCCAAAAACGTGCATTTTGTATGGATATCGGATAGTTGCCATGCCCAGGATCTGTCAAGGGATACAACTGTATCCAATGATACCAACAATCTAAACTATCGAAATTATAAAGGTGGACAACCTAGTTTGCCTCATATCCATAAAACCGAAACCAAAACATCTTTACTACAAGGCGCTTTATTAAGTGGATGCGCTTCCCACCAACTCAGCGCAGACGCTTATATCAACAATAGATTCAATGGTGCATTCACACATTATTTAATCAAAAATCTAAACCTGTATGGACATAACACAACTATGCAAAACATCATTCATTATGTGAATTTAGATTTAGTCGAAAACGGTTATAATCAAAACCCAAAAATAGAAGGCGCTCTTACACAACAAACATTTTTCAAACCATAAACTCATTCATATGCAATCTTCACAAAACAAGTGCATCGTTTTTAAATTCGTTTTAGGTATACTGATAGTAGGTATTTGTGGGACTGCGCATGCGCAGTCCTCCACCTCCCCAAAATCAATACCAAAAGCTATTCCAGAGGGATTTATCAGTAGGTTAATACAAATAAAATATAGTGCAGAATTGTATTTAAGTTACCAAATCAAAAAGGGAAATACTGAAGGTGCAGTAGATAATGCCTTAGCAAATTACAATACACTGCGCTGGAAAGTAGACGCACTCGTATATCAAATAAGTAGTGAGATGATTATCAAAAATAACCCGGCAGTTATGCGCAGGTTAGATGCTTGGAGTTATAAAAAAGAAACTATGCGCGTAAATAATTCAATACAATATTATGTGACAAGTTTGAAAGAAATAGAGTTAATTTATAATGAAACAATTGCTCCTCAAATTTATCCTAGTAATAAAAGAACACTCAATCTAACCACCAATGTGTTTTACTTATTAAAAGACTCTTATAGTATCGTGAAAGGATTGAGTGATCTAAAGACCCGCAAGGTGATGGCCTTAGTTGAACTACTGGATCATGCCAGGTTAATGGGTCCAGGAGAAGTTGTGAAGATGGGGAAATAAAAAATGCCAATCAATTGAATGGCACTTTTAAAGATAATATTAAATAATTAACCTAGTGGCTTACTCCTTTACTAAATAGTACATTTGTAAATGTTTTAATAAGAATCTCTAAATCAAATAGTAAGGATTTCTTATTTAAATATTCTTGTTCTAGCTGTACCTTTTTTTCTATGGAGATTTCATCTCTGCCATTAATTTGAGCCCACCCAGTAATCCCAGGTTTAAGTTTATCTACCCCCGTCGCAACACGTAAAGTCATTAAATCGTCTTGATTATATAAAGCAGGACGTGGACCAACAAAAACCATTTCACCTTTGATGATATTGATTAAATTAGGTAATTCATCTAAGCTCAACTTTCTTAAAAATCCACCTATCTTAAGTAAATATTGTTCAGGATTAATTAGTAAATGAGTTGCAACGTTTGGTGTATTCTTCCTCATACTTCGAAACTTGTAAATTTTGAAAAATGTATAGTTTATGCCAACACGCTTTTGTGTAAAGAAAATTGGGAAGCCGTCTTCAATTAGGATGAGTATTGATACCAGCAGAAATATTGGACAAAAGATTATAATTAGTATGAAGGCCAGTAATCTATTAAACATTAAAACTGATTATAAACTTCTAAGATTGTTTGTTTAATGCCTGCTTCTAATGAGATAGAGGGTCGCCAGCCAAAATTATTAATTTTGCTTGTATCCATTAATTTTCTTGGCGTTCCATCAGGCTTTGTAGTGTCAAATACAAGTTGACCTTCGTATCCAACCTCAGCAACTATTAGCTCTGCTAAATCTTTTATAGAAATGTCGGTACCACATCCAATATTAACTAAACCTTGTTCATTATAATTTTGTAATAAGAAATAACAAGCATCGGCTAAGTCATCTACATGCAAAAACTCCCTCCTGGGGGTTCCAGTACCCCAAATAGTAACTATTGGATCATTATTTTTTTTGGCTAGAATAATTCTTCTAATCAACGCTGGAAGTACATGTGAATTTTCAGGATGGTAATTATCATTCGTACCATATAGATTGGTAGGCATCGCAGAAATAAAATTACAACCATATTGTGCTCTAAAACTATCACACATTTCAATACCTGCAATTTTTGCAATGGCATATGGTTGATTGGTTGGCTCTAAATAGCCACTTAATATATATTCTTCTTTCAATGGCTGTGGAGCCATTTTAGGATATATGCAAGATGAACCTAAAAACAATAATTTAGTAACATTATTCAAATATGCTGCATGAATAATATTTGCTTCTATCATTAAGTTATCGTAAATAAATTCAGCTCTATAAGTATTATTCGCATGAATACCTCCAACTTTTGCCGCAGCAAGTATAACATAAGATGGTTTTTCATTTTCGAAAAAATAATTAACAGCTTGCTGGTTTCTCAAATCTAATTCGGCAGAAGTTCTTGTAACAATATTGTTATACCCCTCTTTTCTTAGTTTACGTTCTAATCCAGAACCCACCATACCTCTGTGTCCAGCAATATATATTTTAGCAGTTTGCTCCATTATTATAATCCACTTTGTTTAATGTGTAATTCTTTTTTGAATAAAGTAACATCACTTGCTACCATTTCCTTTACTAAGGATGCTAAATTATACTTGGGCTTCCAACCTAATTTTGTCATTGCTTTAGTTGGATCTCCAATTAACAAATCAACTTCAGTTGGTCTGTAATATTTAGGATCTACTTTTACAACTACTTTGCCTTCTTCCAATTTGTATTCACCGGTATTTTTTAGAACGTACCCTTCTTCTGCTTCATCTTTTCCCCTAAATCCTAATTCAATTCCTAACTCTGCAAAACTCATTTTGACAAAGTCACGGATAGTGGTTGTAATTCCAGTAGCTAAAACAAAGTCTTCTGGTTTTTCTTGTTGTAAGATTAAATACATTCCTTCTATATAATCTTTTGCATGTCCCCAGTCTCTTTTTGCATCTAAATTTCCTAAGTACAAACAATTGTCCATACCTAATGCAATTTTCGCAGTTGCTCTTGTAATTTTTCTTGTTACAAAGGTTTCCCCTCTTTGTGGTGACTCATGATTAAACAAAATACCATTGCATGCATACATGTTATAAGCTTCTCTATAATTCACCGTAATCCAGTATGCATATAACTTTGCAACCGCATAAGGTGAACGTGGATAGAATGGAGTAGTTTCAGATTGAGGTACTGCTTGAACCAAGCCGTATAATTCTGAAGTCGATGCTTGGTATATTTTTGTTTTCTTTGTTAAACCTAATAAACGAACCGCTTCTAATATTCTTAATGTGCCAATCCCATCCGCATTAGCAGTATACTCTGGCTCTTCAAAACTTACATGTACATGGCTCATTGCAGCTAAATTGTAAATCTCGTCAGGCTTTACTTCTTGTATAATTCGAATAAGATTGGTGCTGTCTGTTAAATCACCGTAATGTAAATGTAAGTGTCTATGAGGTGTATGTGGATCTTCGTAAATGTGATCAATCCTTTGTGTATTAAAAAGTGATGACCTTCTTTTAATACCATGTACTTCATAACCCTTTTTTAATAAAAATTCAGCCAAATATGCTCCATCTTGTCCTGTAATACCAGTAATTAGGGCTTTCTTCATCTTTATATTAATTTAATAATTTATGCGAAAATAAGTAATAATCAATAAAATTCTTTGGGCAATTTTGTCCACTCGCTTGGTGGCAATGCTTTAAAGTAATCGTAAGTTTTCTTTAGACCTTCTGCACGGTCTACTTTAGGTTCCCAACCTAAAATGGTTTTTGCTTTGGTGATATCTGGTTGTCTTTGCTTTGGATCATCTACCGGCAAAGGTTTGTAAACGATCTTCACTGTCGAGCCTGTTAGCTTCAACACTTCCTCTGCAAAATCCTTTAAACTGATTTCATTCGGGTTGCCAATATTCACTGGACTTGAGTAGTCACTTAATAATAAACGGTAAATACCTTCTACTAAATCATCCACATAGCAGAAACTTCTTGTTTGTGATCCATCACCAAACACCGTCATATCCTCGCCTCTTAAAGCTTGACCAATAAATGCAGGCAATGCTCTTCCATCATTCAGGCGCATTCTTGGACCATAAGTATTAAAGATTCTGATGATTCTGGTTTCTACATTGTGGAATGTATGGTAAGCCATGGTAATGCTTTCCATATATCTTTTGGCTTCATCATACACCCCTCTTGGACCCACTGGATTTACATTGCCCCAGTACTCTTCTGTTTGTGGATGTACTAATGGATCTCCATACACTTCACTGGTACTTGCTACTAATATTCTTGCTCCCTTCGCTTTGGCCAAGCCCAAACAATTATGTGTGCCCAATGCACCCACTTTAAGTGTTTGTATAGGAATC
>CAZBJP010000015.1:0-28585 GCA_964492205.1 uncultured Sediminibacterium sp. | reverse complement strand
AAAGTAGCTTATTTTGAAATTGATTCTATTCAAAATAACTATACCTTCTTTAAAGATGTAAAAGATGCATTACAGTTAAAAGACATGGAGAATGCAAAGCAATTAACCGCACTTAAAAATGCATTTTCTGCAAAATACCAAGACTTACAGAAAAATGGTCAATATTTGTCCCAAGGAGAAGTAGTTGCGAGACAACAAGAGTTGCAACAATTAGAAAAAAATTATGCGAATACTGAACAACAATTATCTCAAGCTTTACAAGAAGAGAGCTATAGAAAATTACAAGAGGTAAAGAAAAAAATTGAAGCATTTATTTTAAAATATAATAAGGATAAAAATTTTTCTTATGTGTTCTCAAGTAACGCAGATTTAATGTATTACAAAGACACCACATACGATATTACTGCTGATATTGTAAAGGGTCTAAATGCTGAATACAAGAAATAATCATTTATAATCCCGTTACTCAACGGGATTTTTTTAATTTATAACATAACTATGTCAGAAACAAACACGGGGTTTAAACCAACTTTATCTGCATTTGATGCAACCATGATTGTTGCAGGAAGTATGATTGGATCAGGTATTTTTATTGTGAGTGCAGATATTACCAGAAACGTAGGTTCTGCTGGATGGTTAGTAGCAGTATGGCTGTTAACGGGATTTATGACTTTAACTGCTGCATTGAGTTATGGGGAGTTGAGTGCGATGTTCCCAAAAGCAGGGGGGCAATATGTGTATTTAAAAGAATCTTACAATTCGTTATTAGGATTTTTATATGGCTGGAGTTTCTTCTCAGTTATTCAAACAGGAACAATTGCAGCAGTAGGAGTAGCTTTCAGTAAATTTGCAGGGTATTTTTTCCCTGCTTTAGAAATGACAGATGCTAATATCTTACTACAAATAGGTCTCTTGAAAATCTATCCAGCACAACTATTGTCCATAGCGATCATCATACTATTAACTTATATTAATACAAAAGGTGTACAGGGTGGCAAAATGATTCAGTCTACTTTTACCATTACAAAGTTGGCTTCCTTATTTGGTTTAATTGGATTTGGTTTTTTATTGGCTTCAAAAGCAAGTATTTGGGATGCCAACTGGGCCAATGCATGGGAAATGAAAACAATATCAACTGATAATAGTGCTACACCGATTTTTGGTGTTGCTATTTTAGGTGCTATTGCTGCATCTATGGTGGGTTCTATTTTTAGTAGTGACGCATGGAACAATGTGACATTTATTGCAGGGGAGATTAAAAATCCAAAACGCAATATTGGATTAAGTCTTTTCTTAGGTACATTGATTGTCACAGTAATTTATATCTCTGCGAACTTGATGTATTTAAGTGTATTACCTTTGAATGAGATTGCCAATGCCCCAGCAGACCGTGTTGCAGTGGCTGCATCCAATGTGATCTTTGGTAATATTGGTACGTATGTTATTGCAGTGATGATTATGATCTCCACATTCGGATGTAACAATGGATTAATTCTTGCGGGCGCAAGGGTATATTATACCATGGCACAGGATGGTTTGTTCTTTAAAAAAGCAGGTAGTTTAAATAAGAATGCTGTACCAGCTTGGGCACTATGGGCACAATGTATTGTAGCCGCACTACTCTGTTTAAGTGGTAGGTATGGTGACTTATTAGATATGGTGTCTTTTATTGTGGTGATATTTTACATTTTGACTATTATAGGTATTTTTATTCTACGTAAAAAAAGACCAGAACTAGATAGACCTTATAAAGCATTTGGTTACCCAGTATTGCCAGCAATCTATATCTTGATGGGTACTTGTTTTTGTGTCTTGTTAATTGTCTACAAGCCAAATTTCACCTGGCCAGGTTTAATTATCACTTTATTAGGAGTGCCTTTGTATTATTTGGCATTGCGTAATCAAAAATCGGCAGCGTAAATGATGGATCTAAAAAGTTTCAATCAATTATTTGATGGGTTTGCTACCACTAAAATTGGGGTAGTGGGTGATATTATGTTGGATACTTATTGGTGGGGCGGAGTAGACCGCATCTCTCCAGAGGCGCCTGTGCCAATTGTGTCTCTTCAGCGTAAGGAAACAAGAGTAGGAGGAGCAGCTAATGTAGCGCTTAATTTAAGGGCATTAGGAGCGCCAACAACTTTATTTGCAGTAGTGGGCAAAGATGCAGAAGCAACTTCCTTAAATGCGCTTTTAAAGACAGAAGGAATTGACACACAATATATTTATGAAAGTAATTCTAGGGTGACAACTAATAAAGTAAGGATCATGGGGCGCAATCAACAAATGATGCGTTTGGATCACGAAAATACCCACGATATCAATGCAGAAGAAACTAAAGCACTTTTGGATAATTTTTATGCCTACATAGAAAAAGAGCAACCTGCATTGATCATTTTAGAGGATTATAATAAAGGGGTACTTACAGCTGAAATTATTGAAGCTATCATTGCATATTGTAACCAAAAAGGGATACCCACAGCGGTAGATCCAAAGCAGAAGAATTTTTTAGCATATAAAAACTGTACTCTTTTTAAGCCTAATTTAAAAGAGGTGAAGGAGGGCTTAAAAATTGACATTCCAAAAGTGGATTTAGTGCATATGCAACAAGTGCATTTGGCATTACATAACGCTTTAAACAATGCAATTTCATTTATCACTTTGTCTGAGCATGGGGTGTATTTTGCGCAAAAAAATAAGCAACAAATAATCCCAACGCATATTCGAAATATCGCGGACGTGAGTGGTGCGGGGGATACCGTGATTGCAGTAGCTTCTTTGGTCTATGCATGTTCAAAAGATATGTCTTTGGCTGCTGAGATAGCCAATATTGCGGGTGGTTTAGTTTGTGAATTAGTGGGAACAGCTCCTATAGATAAAGCTTTATTGGCCAAAGAGGTAGAAAAATTATTAGTTAAATAGTATTCGAAAATAAATCATGAAAAAAACAGCCATCATCGTTGCAGGCGGAACAGGTCAAAGAATGGGTACAGTAGTTCCCAAACAGTTTTTGGCTGTTGAAGGGAAGCCTATTTTATTGCATACGATAGATCAATTTGTGGCAGCTTTTTCAGATATCAATTTTGTAATTGTTTTACCTGCAGGATATATACAAGAGGGACAGGATTTAATTGCATCAAGTGGATTAATACAGCAATTTCAATTTGTAGCTGGAGGAGAAACTCGATTCCAATCTGTGAAAAACGGCTTAGCACAAGTTGATCAAGATGCAATTGTATTTGTTCATGATGCTGTGCGCTGTTTGTTAACACCTGCACTCATCCAAAGATGTTATCAGCAAGCAATTGAAAAAGGATCAGCAATTCCAGCAGTAAGTTCTACCGATACTATACGACTTATTGAAGGGACATCACATCATGTGGTAGACAGAGAAAATGTCATGATGATCCAAACGCCACAAACATTTAAGGCTGCTTTATTGATCAATGCTTTTGAGCAAGCGTATCAACCATCTTTTACAGATGAGGCTAATGTAGTTGAAGCTAGCGGTATAACTGTTTATTTGGTGGATGGTGAATTTGAAAATATTAAGATCACAAGACCATTGGATTTAGCAATCGCTGAATATATTTTAGCTAAAAGATTTTCTAATTAAGCATTAGCAAAAAATAATTATTCAGCAGATTGATTGACTACTGAAGCAGATTTACTGATCTTCTCTAAAATTTGATGCGCAACTTCCATGGCTAAGTAGCCATCAATTTCATTCACTACTGTAGGTTCGTCTTTTTCGATCGATTGAACAAAACTACTCAACTCACTTAAAATGGCGTTACCTTCTTCCACCACAGGGTTAGAAATAGAAATGGTTTTAGTGCCTTGATGTGTTTCAATATCAAAAGAGAATGCATCCATTTCGTCGGGTTGTTTTAATTTGATAATCTCTGTATTTTTCTCCAGAAAATCAATCCCGATATAAGCATCTTTTTGGAAGAGTCTAATCTTACGCATTTTTTTCATGCTAATTCTGCTGCTCGTTAAGTTTGCTACACAGCCATTATTGAATTCAATGCGCACGTTCGCGATATCAGGGGTGTCAGTTAACACAGCAACACCACTAGCAGAAATATTTTTTACATCACTCTTTACAATACTTAAGATGATATCAATATCATGAATCATTAAATCAAGAATCACACTTACTTCGGTTCCTCTTGGATTAAATTGAGCCAAGCGATGCACTTCTATAAATAAGGGTTTTAAATTTTCGTTTTTTAATGCAGTAAAGGCTGGGTTAAATCTTTCTACATGGCCCACTTGTAACTTCACATTGGCTTCTTTTACCATGTTCATAATAGCCTTACCTTCTTCAATGGTG
Source organism: uncultured Sediminibacterium sp. (assembly GCA_964492205.1). Lineage (GTDB taxonomy): Bacteria > Bacteroidota > Bacteroidia > Chitinophagales > Chitinophagaceae > Sediminibacterium. The sequence continues at coordinate 24,246 of CAZBJP010000015.1, read as the reverse complement.
TTGGCCATTGGTTTCTCAACAAATACATGCTTGCCCATTTTGATGGCCATTTCGCAAACGGGGTAATGTAAATGTGTAGGGGTTACAACATCAATGGCGTCAACTGCAGCGATTAATTCAGCTTCATCCATGAATCTTTTAATGCCATAGGTTTTTTCAACTTCAGTAGCTTGTTCATTATTAGGGTCAAAAAAACCAACTAGTTCCACTGTGGGAATCTGTTTCCAGTTATTCAAATGGAATTTACCTAAATGACCCACACCAAAAACACCTACTTTAAGCATATGCAAGAATTATGTGGCAAAGTTAAGTGGATTAAGGGGTATAAATGTTTGACTTATAAGAGTGTGAAAAACTTTTAACTAGTTTGATATAAGCGGGGTCTTTAGTATCTTGAGGAATATAAATACAACCATAATATGCATCAAAATATACATGAATTAGTGCGCGTTGCAGAAAAGCAAGAACGTATGGTGATTGGTTTAATGAGTGGCACATCTATGGATGGACTAGACATTGCTTTATGTGCAATAAAAGGAGCAGGCAAGGAAACGCGTTTTGAATTAAAAGCATTTACTACAATTGACTATACAGCAGATTTTAAAGAAAAAATTTTAAGCATTTTCTCAAAAGAGATGGTGGCTTTGGAAACCTTGTGTCTATTAAATGCATGGGTGGGTCAGCAACATGGAAAGATGGTTTTAGCTGCACTCAAATCATGGAATATATCACCAGATGTGGTGGATATGATTGCAAGCCATGGACAAACAATTTACCATGCACCTAAATCTTTGCATCCTAATTCTGAGTTTGGTCCAGCTACATTACAAATTGGGGATGGAGATCATATTGCAGTGACTTCGGGTATCATGACCTTAAGTGATTTTAGACAAAAACATGTGGCCGCAGGTGGAGAAGGTGCACCATTAGCGGTGTATGGAGATTATTTATTGTGTAGCCATCCAACTGAAAATAGATTATTATTGAATATGGGTGGCATAGCTAATTTCACTTACTTAGCGGCTGATTGTAGTTTAGAACAAGTATTTTCTACAGATACTGGCCCAGGAAATACTTTAATGGATGCTTATACAAGAACTCATTTTGCGCCATTAGCTTATGACAAAGGAGGTGCAATTGCAGCTTCAGGAAAAATTAATACCGCTTTATTAGCTGAACTAAAAGCAGCTTCTTTTTTTGCTTTAGGCTTACCCAAAACAATTGGCCCAGAATTATTCAATTTGGAATTTTTAGCAAAAGCACAATTGACAAGTCAAACTATGGACATCTCACCACAGGATGTGATGGCCACTTTGAATCGTTTTTCTGCAGAAACTATTGCTGAATGTATTAACTCAAGCTTAACTCCTGGTACTAAATTTAATATGTATAGTAGTGGTGGTGGTATGCACAATCCAGTGATGATGGAACATTTAAAATTCTTGTTACCCAACGCGACTTTATATTCCTCTGAGGTTCTAGGGATTAACCCGGATGCAAAAGAAGCTATTTTATTTGCATTGTTAGCGAATGAAGCTGTTGCCGGGACACCCTTGTTTGCAGGCGGACATGCTACTAAAATACCCATCACAATGGGTAAGTTTAGTTTTCCTACTTAAAGTTTCTCCTCGTAAAAATGAATTACATAAAAAAGCCTTCCTAATTTTAGGAAGGCTTTTTCTTTTTTGGGGAACATAGCTATTTACTGATAAGCTTCTATGGATTTTTTTACTGATCCATATTTACTCAATAATTCAGCTGCTTTAGTAGCATCAATTGTTTTTAATTCATCCATGATCATTTTTACACCTCGATCAAATAATTTTTGATTAGTCAATTGCATATTGACCATCTTGTTTCCTTTGATTCTGCCAAGCTTAATCATGACAGCAGTTGAAATCATATTGAGGACCATCTTTTGAGCAGTCCCACTTTTCATTCTCGTGCTTCCAGTGATAAATTCAGGTCCAACGACAACTTCAATAGGGAAGTCAGCATTTTCAGACACCGGACTATTTAAATTACAGCTAATACTTCCTGTAGTAATTTGATGTTCTTTGCAAGCTTTTAACCCGCCAATGACATAAGGGGTTGTTCCACTTGCAGCTATACCAATCACGACATCCATGTTGCTAATATTGTAATCCATTAAATCTTTCCAAGCTTGTTCTATATTGTCTTCGGCATTTTCAACAGCTTGAAACATTGCTTGATGACCACCTGCGATAATTCCAATGACTAAGTCATTAGGTACCCCAAAAGTGGGGGTGCATTCACTTGCATCTACTAAACCTAGTCTGCCACTCGTTCCTGCACCTATATAAAATAGCCTTCCGCCATTTAATAATTTTCCCACTATTGAGTCTACCAAAGCTTGAATTGTTGGAATTGCTTTTTCAACAGCATAAGCCACTTTTTTGTCTTCTGCATTGATATTTTGTAAAATTTCAGTGGTGCTGAATTTTTCAATATGATCATAGTTAGAATTTGACTCCGTAACACGTATAAATGACTTATCCATACAATTCTTTTATAATTTAAAAACTAGGGTCTGCTGGCGTATTTTTATTACCATCTCTTTCCTTAAATGGATAAGGGAAGAAATTTCTTTTTCTTTCACTTGTTGCTCTTCCAAAACGACGCATATCTTCTAGTTTCAAACCTGACATGTACAATTCAATACATCTGTTTTTGTAAATCTCATTTAAGATATCTGATTCAGTACTTGCAGTAGAAGCAGTTAAACCAGCACCTAATTTAAATGGATCAGCTGCTGCAGTTTTTGTAACTACTTTGTTCAATTCTGTCAATGCAGATGTCAAATTGCCCGTTCTCGCATAAGCTTCAGCTTTAATTAAAGTCATTTCGCTTGGCAAGTAAATTGGAATACCTGTAGTATTTGCATTATAGAAACCATTGATTCTGAATCTAGGTGCTACGGTGGTATTTATTGAAGTGTAAAATGCAACACGACCATCACCAGCACTTGGTGCTAAGGCAGCAGGTAATCCTAAAGTAGAATCAATCACTTGGAACACGTTGTTTGTTGCAGTAGCAGTTGTGAAGATTGGGTTAGTACTTACCGCATCGTAATTGAAAGTAGATTTTTTTGTCATGTCTACTAAATCGGCTGCAGTAATGGCATCTGCATATTTACCTGAGAATAATAAGTATCTAGCTTTTAATGCATATAGTGTATTGAGATAATCAATACCTGCAGCAGCTTCGTAAGTATAACTACTACTTATTGGGTTTGCTTTTACTAAGTCAATTGCTTTATTTAAAGCACTAATTGATCTTGTAAAACCCATCATTCTGTCAGAAAATGTTACATCCTTACCAATTGTATCTGGTACTTTTTCCCATAACATGGATAAACTTCCTAAAGCAAGTGCTTTTAAGATTGTTGCATGCGCGATCAAACCACTTGCATATGCTTTATCATTCAATGCTTCTGCTGCAGTAATTACTGAATTGGCATCGTAGATCACTTTGTTTGAGTTGGTCCAGATATTTGCCAATATCGTATTGGTTGCATCTACAGAAGCGCCACCACGGCTAAATTGGAATTCAGCTACGTTACCAGCGTTCATTAAAATTACTTCGTTTGTTGTAAATGCATTTGCAGTAACTACACCGTACACAACACTTGCACCACCAAAAGAATAAGTTCTTTGGTTTCCGTTGTTGATGCCCACTAAACCTCTTGCAGAACTATAAGCTTGATCACTTGTAGGCGCATTTGGATTCACAAAGTCTTTCTTACAGCTCGTTAAGGATACGATCCCGAGCAAGAAAGCGATTTGATATTTATATAGTATCTTTTTCATTTTTCTCTATTTATTTAATTAAGGATTAAAAATCAGCTTTGATACCAAAACTGAATGTACGTGGGATTGGAGTAGCTCCAAAGTCAATACCTCTTAATAAAGTACTTTGACCTGCTGAGTTTACTTCTGGATCATATCCCTTGTAGTTATCCCATGAAATAAGATTTCTACCGCTAAAGTTTAAACTTAAGTTATTGATAAATTTAACTTTACCAATATTATAGCTCACTGATAATTCACGTAATTTAACGAAAGAGCCATCGTCTACTCTCCATTCTTCAATTGCGTAAACACCACTGATATGACCTCTAGGTAACAAGCTTCTTTGTTCAGCTTCTGCAACTTTGCCGTTACCAACACCTTGTCTTGTTCTAAAGTCAGCATTGAAAACATCTACACCTTGAACCGCATCTAATTGAGCACGGAAATTCCATTTTTTGTATGAAATTTCATTAACTAAGCTAGCAGTATAATCTGGGTTAGGGTTACCAATTACTTTTCTAGTTACACCTGTTGCAGCCAATGGAATACCTGCCGCATTTTTTGTGATAGAACCATCTGTGCCTCTAGCAAAATAAGTACCATAAAATACACCAATTGGCTGGCCTTCAACAATTGCTACTGGTGCACCCGCGTTTGTACTAAACAAGGTTAAAGCTTGACCAATTTTGATCGCTTTATTCTCATTACGGTTGTAAATAGTGGTCATTTCCCATTTCAAATCTTTTGTTTGAACTGGAACAAGGGTTAACATAATCTCGTATCCTTTATTTTCCAAAGAACCGAAATTATCTAATAAACCGCCATAACCATTGGTTGGTGCTAATTGTCTGTTGATTAATAAATCAGTTACTTTTTTATTGTAAACGTTTACTGTTAAACCTACTCGATTATTCAACATGCCCAAGTCCATACCATATTCAATTTCAGCTTGACGTTCTGGTTTCACATTCTCGTTTGCTAAAGTTGCACTAGAGCTTAAGGCAGTTCTACCTAAGAAAGAGTTTGAGCTATAAGAATTGAATCTTGAATAAGCGCCAATTCCTGTTAAGTTACCACTCTCACCATAAGCAACACGAACTTTAAATAAATCGAAAGCTTTTGATAGTCCTAATTGATTCCAGAATTCAGTACTTGAGATGATATAACTTGCACTTGCTTTCGCGTAGGTTTGATTGCGTTGGCTTGCACCAAATACGCTAGATCCATCACGACGAACAGCACCAGTTAAGAATAATTGATTTTTGAATTTAAAGTTCTGTTGCACATATAAACCTGAAACAGAAATTTCACTACGCTCATCAACACCAGGGATTGGGGTAGAAGCGCCATTCACTGTTTGAATGAAAGGAGCAAGACCTCTACCTTGAATCATTGCGTAATTATTTTTCTCATATTGTTGAGAATAACCTACTTGAGTGGTAGAATTGATGTCTTTTGTGACTTCAAAATTATAGTTCGCACTTAAGTCATGGTTGATCTGGAAGAAATGATTAGATGCAGTACTTGCATAACCATTTTGTGTTGGGTCTAAAGTTAAACCACCACCATAGAAGGCAGGACTTGCATTATACGTATAAGGAGGAATATACGTAGTTCCGTTTTGTGCATAGTTGTCTATACCCATTGTGTAGCCAACAGATAAACCTTTAAATGGAGTAAGTTTTAATCCAAAATTGGCTAAAATTCTGTTGGTTGTTTGTTTTTGTTTGATGTCTTCGATAACTGAAACAGGATTAATTCTTCCTCTTTCACCTACCGCTTTGATATTACCATCGACATCTCTAGTCCATATATCATGGAAGTTACCAATGATTGTTACCGCATTAGTAGGAGAGAAGAAAGATTGACCGTCTGGCTTTTCATTAGCACTAGAATTCGTATAATTTAAGCCCATATTCATGCTCATCCATTTGTTGATCACTTGATCAATATTAGATCTAAAGCTGAATCTTTGGAAATCGGTATTCTTGATAATACCTTGGTTGTTATAGTAAGATCCACCAAAGTAATATTTAGTTTTATCATTACCGCCACTTACAGACAAAGTGTTATCTGTTCCAGAAGCGTCACGGAAAATATAATCTTGGTAATCATAACGATTAACATTTGTTGTTGTCATGACTGTTGGCGATAGGATATCTTGAGTTAATGCACCTACACCATCAGTTGGTCCACCGAATTTGGTTGGAGATTTGTTTACGTCTAATTTCTTTCTTAATGCACTGCTAATAAAAGTGCTAGAGAAACTAACTTTAGCTGCACCAGATTTTCCACGTTTTGTGAAAATTTGGATTACACCAGCATTTGCTCTACTACCATAAGTAGCAGCAGCAGCAGCACCATTTAATACCTCAATTCTTTCGATGTCAGCAGGGTTGATGTCTACCATTCTATTTTGGCCAATGCTTCCAACAAAATTTCCGCCATCATAGTTACTAGTGGTATTAGTTACTCTATTGGTAGCGTTATTTATAATAACTCCATCCACTATGTACAAAGGTTCAGAAGAAGAAAGTACTGAACTAATACCTCTTAAACGAACAGAAATGCCACCAGCAGGGTCTCCACTGTTTTGGATGATCTGTGCACCTGCAGTTTTACCTTGCAATGCTGCTAACACATTACCGGTTGCACCTTTGCTAAGGTCTTCTGCAGAAACACTGCTAATATAACTTCCCAATTGACGTTTTGTAGTACCTGCTGCAGTACCTGTTACTACAACTTCGTCTAATTTAGAGTACTGTTCTGTTAAAACAATATTCAAACCTGTAGCCATTTTGGTTGGATCTACACTTAATTCTTGAGTTTTAAAACCAACACCACTTGCTACCAACGTAATGGTATTAGTGTTGTTCAATTTTAAACTAAATCCACCGAAGTTATCTGAAACCACACCATTACGTGTGCCTTTGATAACAATTGAAATACCTTCAATTCCGCTGTTGTCTTTTTGATTCGTCACTTTACCGCTAATTAAAGTTTGGGCAATCGTGTCGATACAAAAACCAGACAGCAAAACCAAAATCATCATAAGCTTTGCTATATAAAGCTGGCTTGTTTTTTTGAGTCTCATAACTGATCTTTTAATATTAATAAATGGTTAATCCCTTGTGTTTAAATGGCAACAGTGTTGGATGGTTGGGGTCCAGCTCTGTAATTAAAATATCAATCTCGTCGAGGTTGGCTACTTTAATTTTTTGCTGAGAATTTAATTTCTCAGATATGCCAATGCAAATTGTTTTTTTGGAAGCTTTAATCATCGCTTTTTTAATTTGAACTACTTCCCAGTCATTTTCACTGAGTCCAAATTGAGTATCTAAAGAGTTAATACCTAGTATACATAAATCAGCCTGTACTGATTCAATCGTCTGCACTGCACTTGCGCCGGTAGTTAACATTGCATCTTTCGAAATTTTATCACCAATCATCACTACTTCAATACTAGGGTGGTGAGCAAATTCAATAGCTGCGTTTAAACTACAAGTAAAAAAGGTAGCGTTTAAAGTAGGGTCTAAAGATTTCGCAAATTCTAAAATGGAAGTGCCGCCAGAAGTCAAAATATACATACCACTTTGTACTAGTGTAGCAGTTTTTTTTGCAATAATATGTTTATGCTCTAAGTTGTAGACCATCTCTCTATCAAAAGCAGTATGGAAGGATTTGCTTAAGGCCCCGCCATGTACTTTGATCAATTTTTCTTGTTGGGCAAGTTCTTGAAGGTCTCTTCTGATGGTATCATCGGAGACTTCCATTTTATTGCTTAAATCCGCACATAATACTTTATTGTGCAGATTTAACTGGTGCAATATAAATTCTTGCCTTTCTTTTTTCAGCATTATGCGGTAATTAGGGATTTAAAATAAGCAAAAAACCGCAAATACGAACAAATGTTAATAATAATACAGTAAAATGTGGAATTCTAAGCTTCCGCTAAAGTGTTTAAGGCTTGAACGAATTGGTCTAATTCTTGGGTGGTGGTATAAAGGTTAGGAGTAATTCGACATCCATGCACATTGGCATAATCTATGGCTACTGTAAAAATTTTATGTTCTTTTAATAATCTTTCAGCAAGCACGCTAGGCTTCATGCCTTGTATACCTACATTACTGATTGCGCAAGATCGGTCCGCTGAAGTTGGTGTATTCAGGATGATTTTTGGGTTCCCGGAAACCTTACTTGTCCAATACTGTTGCAGGTATCTTAATCTTGCTTCTTTTTTTGCAGGACCAATTAATTGGTAATAAGCAATAGCATCAGGTATGGTTAAATCAGTGTGCACTGGATGTGTTCCTGTATGATTCAAGCGTCTTATTTTATTGGGGTCTTTTTCGCTATCAGCTAGGAGTGGCCAAACATTTTTGATTTGTTCTTTTTTTACATACAAGATGCCGGCGCCAAGTGGCACACTTAACCATTTGTGTAAAGAAGCGGCATAATAGTCGCAATCTAAATCTGCAATTTTAAATTGAATATGTGCAAATGCATGTGCGCCATCTACCATTACTTGAACCCCATACTGGTGGGCCATTTCAGAGATTTTTTTAATAGGTAAAATCTGCCCTGTGATATTAATAATGTGGCTTACCAATAGCACTTTTGTTTTTGGAGTGATGGCGTTTTTATACAATGCAACAATTTCATCATCGTCTTTTGGATGGTTAGGTACAGAGATAAATTTATTGACCACTCCATATCTATCACTCACTTGTTTAAACATATCCAACATCGCACCATAGTCTTGTTCTGCCATAATAGCTTCGTCACCAGCTTGCCAATGGATCCCACTAATAATAGTATCTAAAGATTCAGTGGTATTGCGTGTAATAATGAGTTCATCAGGTGAGCATCCTGCAATCGACGCTAATGCAATAACAGATTTCTGTTTATTGTCCCATTGAACTGTACGCATATAATAAGAGCCTTGGTAATTCACCTCTTTTATATGTTCAATGTATTTATTTAGGATTGGTTGAGGCAGAAAATTATAATAGCCATTTTCTAAATTAATATAATCAGGTTTTAAAATATACTGTTGACGAAGTTCTTCCCAAAATGCGTTGTCTTGTGCTAATGCTTCTGGTGAATTCTTTTCTTGGTTAGCAAATGCATTTGCTATACTTTCCAATCCTAATGGTAATGCAATACCTGTTAGTAATAGGTCTTTAATAAACTGTCTTTTTTCCATAGTCAATGAATTAGAGCCTTAAATTCTGATTTATTTTATTGGTTTCAAAATAAAAAATCCTCAAGGAGCTAAAAAAGGGCAAAAAGGCATTTAAAACTGCATGCTTTTACCTAATTTAAACCTTTAAAAATCAATCCATACCTGCCTTATGAAAAAAATAACTATCAGAGGATGTTTCTTAGCAGTCATACTGCCTTTTTGTGCCATGGCACAGCTAGATCCTGTCACCATTCAAAAAATTAGAACAATAGGCCTGGAGCAATCACAAGTCATGGATATTGCTTTTAATTTGACAGACAAAAGTGGAAACAGGTTAGCTAATTCAGAAGGTTATGCAAGAGCTGCTAACTACGCCAAAGAAGTATTGACCAAAAATGGGGCAGTCAATGTTGAGATAGCGCCATGGGGAGAATTTGGTAAAGGATGGGATTTAGAGAAAATGTATTTTGCTATCACGGCACCTTACTATAAGCCTTTATTAGCCTGGCCAAAAGCATGGACAGCAGGAACGAATGGTTTAAAAAATGCAGCTTTTATTTTGGTAGATGCAAAAGATTCTATTTCATTGGAAGCATATAAAGGACAGTTAAAGGGGAAACTTATTATTTTAGATCAAGATAATAGTTACAAGCAAAGCTTTAAAGCAGATGCAGTCAGGCACTCAGACGAAGCATTAGCTGCGATGGCTGCTGCAATGCCTGTGTCAACTAAAACTCCAGATACTGCTCAAGAAAGACGCAATCGTGAAATGCAAGCGCAAAGAATGGGCCCAATCAAAGTCTTGAATTTATTAAAAGCAATGGCTATTGAAGAGGGTGCCGTAGCAATGTTAACTACAAGTACTAGAAACCATGATGGTACTATTTTTGCACAGGGTGGTGGTGCTTATAAAGGAACAGATCCTGCAAACTTCTTGGATATGGCTATGTCGGTTGAAGATTATAATACCATTTTAAGATTGATTAAATCGGGAACAACAGTGAAGGCTGATGTAGATGTGAAGACCAAATTCCACACTAAAGATCTACAAGGGTATAATGTGCTAGCAGAAATTAAAGGCACTGATCCGGTTTTAAAAGACGAAGTGGTGATGATTGGTGCGCATTTAGATTCATGGCAATCAGGTACAGGTGCAACAGATAATGCATCTGGGTCGGCTGTGATGATCGAAGCGATGCGTATTATTAAAGCGGTTGGTATCAACCCTAAAAGAACTATAAGAATTGGGTTATGGAGTGCAGAGGAAGAAGGTTTATTGGGGTCTAGAGCTTATGTGAAAAAAACTTTTATGGATGCAAACAATCTACCAAATGTAGCGCATCAAAAATTCTCTACCTACTTTAACATAGATAATGGTACTGGAAAAATTCGTGGTATTTATGCACAAGGAAATACAGCTGCTGCTGAAATTTTTAAAACTTGGTTTACACCTTTTCATGATTTAGGAGCAAAGACAGTCACATTAAATAACACAGGTAGCACTGACCATATTGCATTTGATGCCATTGGCTTGCCAGGTTTTCAATTTATTCAAGATCCAATTGAGTATAGCACAAGAACACACCATAGCAATATGGATGTGTATGATCATTTAATGCAGGATGATTTAAAACAAATTGCTACTATTGTTGCTACCTTTGCTTTAAATGCAGCACAGCAAGCAAGCTTGATGCCAAGAAAATAATTTTTAGAGGACATGAAGCAGTTGATTTTTTTTGGACTAATTGTATTTTTTATTGGGATTGCTGTTAATGGTATTGCACAGCGACTTGAAATTGACTTGAGAACAGATACGTCATCTATTAAACATTATGTGGGTTTGGCTGTAAGAGATGATACATTTACAGGTCATGCTTTTGTTATTTTATACCAACAAGAAAACCAAGTTGCTGAAAAAAAAGATTTCAAAGTATACGGGTACTATCCTAAAACTATTGCAACCATTCCTATTCCAATTGGGGTGGTTAAAAATGACTCAAATTGTCTAAAGCATATACCTCCAAATGGGGAGCTCTACTTTATAGTGGATGCAGATGGTTATGCTGCGGCAAAAGAAGTTGTAGAGCATTGGACAGCGCATCCGCCACTATTTACTTTATTAATTAACTGTATAGACATGTTGGAAGAAGTAGCAATGTCAATTGGTGTTAAATTGCCTTCAAGGTATAAAACCATTCCTTCTCTAGCGCCTGAATATTATATGAAATATCTGTACAAAAAATTAAGTTCAACTAAAGGCATCACTTATGCTAAAAATTACCGTTTAAAAATAGTAGAAAGGATTGATGAATTAGAGCATATCGCTACTAAGCCAACAAAAATAATTGGGAAGTATCAGCCAACAAGTGCAACATTTAAATGGATTGTACAGGCAGTAAAATAATTACAAAATATGTCCCTACTATTTGCACCAGAGAATCTCCTGCCTTATGATGGAGTTGCTATATACCATGGAGTGGTTTACCCCGAAATTGAAGCTACAAAAATGCTCCATACTTTATTTGATACCATCCCTTGGAAAGCAGATGAAGTAATTATGTTTGGTAAAAAAATAACGACTAAAAGAAAAGTAGCTTGGTTTGCAGATGCAGGCATTACTTATACTTATGCAGGAGTAAAAAAGTCGGGATATATTTGGACAGATACATTAATTGAAATCAAACAAAAAATTGAGGCGATCACTGGAGCTAATTACAATGCGTGTTTACTCAATTTATACCACGAAGGGGAGGAAGGTATGGGATGGCATCAAGATAATGAAAAAGAAATGGTGGAGGCATCTTCCATTGCTTCATTGAGTTTAGGCGCAGCCAGAAAATTTGCATTTAAACATGCCATAACCAATGAGCGTCTTGATATAGCATTAGCCAATGGTTCCTTATTGGAAATGAAGGGGATTATTCAACAAAAATGGTATCATTCCTTACCTAAGACTAAGAAGGTGAAACAAATGCGGATTAATTTGACTTTTCGATTGATGCATTTGTAATTAAAGGCCAATAACAAAAAACCCCTAAGTTATTATTACTTAAGGGTTTGAGCGGACCGGACGGTTGAAACTAACCTTATCTTAACTGATCAATTTGTGTCAAAATCATCATTTTCAAATCTAAATTGATTTATTTGACAGTTTTTTCAAAATTATATTACTTTAAATGTGGTGGTATTGCTCATCTTTTTGCACTCACAATAATATAATATCAAATTACAAGTCATTTTATGTCCTAATCTATTCAAGGGGTATAAATCCTCATTTAGGACATTTTCTTCTAAAATAGACCCATAAGAATCACAGTAAAAGGGTCATATGTTGTAGTTGTAAGATAATCATTATCTTTATTCTATCATCAAGAAGTCATTTTGACTACCAACCGAGAGAAAACAACTCTACGGTGGTGGATTTTGGATGTGGACGTTTAGTCAAATAAAAAAATAACTCCCAATTTTCTCTTGATGTTTTTTTTACCATTAAATCAATTTTATGTTATTAAACACATTAAAGAAAGAAGAGGATTTGATTAGACTTAAAGATTTTTGCTTAAAAGACAGAGTATGTGGGTATGTTCCAAATGTTTGGTTTACTCAATTACGAAATAAATACCCCTGGCATTATGTTTTAAATGTCCAACATAAGTGGTCAGTAGACTCAAAAGAATATTTTTTAAAGGTTTTAGGGATTAGCTACACTAACAAAATAAGAAAGTTGATAGAATTAGGTGTTTCTAATGAAGATTTAGAAATCCTTGAAACATTAAACTCAAAATTGGACAATCTAATAAAGAGTAAAGAACTATAATTTTACACCAAACTCATCAAAAGCAGTCATTTTGAGGGTGGGGAACTCAATTTTGATAGTTCCAATTAAATCATCACCCTCTGATGCTAATAATTGATTTCTAAAATCATTATATACTTTTCGGTCAAGGTATTTTTCAATACTTATTTTTAATTCAGGTGTAAGTTCCTCGTAAGTGTATTCTATTTCTTCAATTACATAACGGTTTTTTAAATTGGCACCTCTCATTTCTTTTTCTCCAATTTAGTCCATTGGACTTGAATATAAAAATCTTCACTTTTAGGTAAAAGTATCCGTTTTGGATTATGGCGTTGATTTTCAACGCTTTAATTTTCAAAGTGCTAAAGTTGATCTAAAAAATCTTCATTTATTAGGCAAAGTTGCTGTAAATCAAGATTTTAGCCCTATTAAAAAAATATAATAAAATGGGAACGAAAAATCAAAAAACAACAACATATAGTCTTGATTGGGATTCAGTCCAAAACTTGGAATCACGTATTTTAAGAGATTTTCAATCACAAAAAACAGAATCAAAGGCAAGGGAACTGTTGATGATTAGTATTGGAACCAGGTTGGGAATGAGGGTAGTTGATAATTTGTCTCTAAAATACAAAGACCTTTTAATGTTGGAAGTTGGTGAAAAGTTTATTCGTGTAGAAAAAAAGACTCAAAAAGAAAGAATGTTAGTAATGTCGGCTAAACTCAAAGAGATATTAAATATTGTAGTTGAAATATTGAACCCTAATAATGAACATTACATTTTCACAAGCCAAAAAGGTAAAGGACTAAAACCAATGAGTATTCAAACTTTTAATCATCTATTAAAGAACATAATGAAAGAATACAAAGTAAGGTGTATAGGGCACGTATCAAGTCATCTCTTACGTAAGTCGTTCGTTGTGTCTGCAATCCGAAAAGGATTTGAAAGTGGAGACCATTTATCCTTATTGAAGGTTTCAAGATTGATTCTACATTCAAGTGTTTCAACAACTATCAGATATGCTAATTTTGAGGTAAGTTCAATGTTGAGTCTTTATGATTTAAACTAACGTTTTATTATCCCATTGCATTTAAAGGTGGTAATTGACACCTTTAATTAAATGTGAATATGATTCAGGAATTATGCCAATCAACTTTATTGATCAATCTTTGAAGAATGATGTTTCGCATTCATTTCAATTTTGTATTATATTGATTTTCTTATGTTTATGAAATTGACTGATCGCTTTGAAAAACACTAAAACTTGTTTGGCATAAAAAAATCATCATCTGCAATAAAAGACTGTTCATCTAATTTTATGTCAACATCAACGAAGTAGAACATTTCTACAACCCCTGACAGATACATAATCAATTCGTGTTTTGTTCCACCGATAAAGATATAGTCTTTATCTACACCATATTTTTTCATCATTACTCCTATTACCTGTTCAACATATTTGTATGTTTTTGGAGTAAATGGGGTGCTTCTATTTTGTGATTCATCGTCAAAAATGAAAACTGCTTTGTCATTTTCGGACTTGTTTTTTTTACTTTTTCTCATTGATTCTTTCCTTTTTTAATAAGTAAGTTTTTGGTAATGTTCTGTTTTCCATTTCCTGTATTACCGACGCGCCCAAAACTTTCATTTGAGATTCAGTTATGATGATTTTAAATGGTTTGACCTTTGTTTTTTTTCCTGTTGCAATTTCTGTAAGATTCATAATAGTCTTTTCTATAAATATTTTACAAAAGGTCTTTATTTCAAGAACAGTAGGATATTTCACAAGTATTTTTTATCAAAATAGTTGAGATTTGAAAATAAAAAATCTTTGATTTTGGTATCAATATCCCAATATTTTCTCATTTATTGGGTTTGTGGGACTTTCAGTTTATCTCCATTTTTTTACGGCAAACTTTGTTCTTATTTCATCCTTTTTAGTATGTTATTAGACTTTATTCGCCTTACTTTAAAAATATTTGCTAATCTACATTCAGTTGTTTATTTTCAAGTATGCAAACAAAAACTGAAATTATCATCAATGGACTTAAAGATGAGATAAACCGTTCGGTAAGTCAAAAGTTATTCCAACTAACTTCAGGAGCTGGACATTACATTACAGCTTGGAAAAAATTACAAGATGACGCAGTTGAAGTTATAATTGGTATACTTGAACCAAAATTGCCGGGATGTGAAATATCTGCTCCGACCTCTAAAAGCACATATCCTGACATTAAAATAAAAACCGATGATGGGATATTTGCAATTGACATCAAAGCAAACGAAAGTTCAAAAGATCCTTGGTTTGATATGGCAAGGTTAGATACAATTAAAGAGGAGAGATTTGATAAGTATATTGAGGAATGGGAACTTGTTTTGCAATACGATAGTTCAAATGGTAAGTTTCTTAAATGTTATTTCAATTTATTTAGAGAAGTTGTTGGTATTAGGGATGAATGTAAAGGAATAAAGTATAGACCATATGATGGTAAGGTTAGACCAAAATCTTGGTCTGATTTTGAACAGGGTAAGATTTATTGGAACACCAAAGAAGAGTTTCTTGTTGGTGTTGAACGTTCATTAAAACATAGATGGATTGAAAATATCAAAAATCATTTAGTTCCTAAATTAGATGAAGATGAAAAGGAATCCTTTAGGAAATTATTTGAATAAACTAATTTCATTTGCTTCCATTTGTCTTTTAGCTAATGCGATAAGTTTTTTAAAGTCGCCATTATATAATTTTACAATAACATACAATTTAGGGTTTATGGATTCCAATTCTGATAATGAATAGATCTTTTTATTGGTTAAACAAAACTTTATATAAGAGCTTTCAACAATTTTCTTTGGAATTAAATCTTTTTGTTTAGTGCCTTTTGAAACACTTTCACGACCATAAACCAAGTTCCCAAGAACATCTTGCTTTATTTTATTTAGGTTGTTTTCTGAAATTATTGCATATGCGGGGTCTAATTCAGTAATAATGTAATCTCTTTTTAACAATTTAGAACTAATTGCAGTTGTGCCTGCGCCTCCAAATGGATCATAAGTTAAATCGGATTCATTTGAAAATAAATTGATACATCTATTTAATAATTTTGTTGGGAGTTGACAGGGATGTTGGTCTCTGTCTTTTTTATGTTTAATTCTGTGAACATCTCTCCATATATCATTTAAAGGTTCTTTTTCAATTAAACCATTGTTTTTCCTATTTCTAACACAAGGTATTCGTAAACAGTAATTTCTTGATTCAATATTCTTTTCAATATCGTAATTTAAAGTGTTCTCGGCACCAGGTTTAGTAAAATATAGTAAAGAGTAATGAGCAGGTAGTAATTTACCTGAAGGTGTAGATAATGCATCCCATACAATCCAATTTCTGAAAATCAATGTTTTTGATAAGAAGTTGAAATGATAAATTGACCATTTGGGTATGTTTAAAACCAATAATGTTCCGCCAGGTTTCAAGTTGTCAGCCATTCCTTTTAGCCATTCATTACACCAATCTATATATTTTTGGTCTTCTAAATCATCTTGATATGTAGAATAATTTTTTGCAAGATTATATGGAGGATCTGCAAATGCTAAATCAAATGACCCATTTGGATTTGTTTTCGTCAAGTCATTCAAGTATTCTATACAACTTCTATTGATTACTTTATTTGGTTCAATGGGTTTCTCCTTTATTTTATTTGACTGAACAGGTATAACGTTTTTAATACCTGCTTTGAAAGTGTTTTTAGTTTGTTTAACAACTAAAATGTTTTTATCAAATCCAATTAGATTCAATATTCTCTCAAAAATCAATTCAGGTATATCATTGTTTTTTAATTCATATTCATTAAATGACCATACATCAGATATTGCACTACCCAATGGGTTTCTCATATGTTTTTTACCACCCCAATCCTTTGTTTCTTGATTACAAGCTAAACACATTGTATATGGGATTCTTGTATATTTTGTGTTTAAGTTGAAAGGGGTTGGATTCTTCTTTGTTTTTGATTTCAAATACATCAAAAGACCCATATGACTTGAAGGAAGATTATTGTCTGTCTTTTGGTTTATTTTGAACTCGCAAGAAATAAAATATTTAAAAAGATAAATGAAATCATCAATTTTATTATCTGAAATACGTTCACCTGCAAATGACAGGTAATTTGGTAGTCCATATACAAATAAAAGACCACCATCCTTTAGTTTTGGTTTTACATTATCAATTAAATCATTTAAACTTTTAACATAAGAATCGGATTCGTTTGTGAAGCTGGATTTACCAAAAGATTTGAAATCAAAAGAGGTATTGATTATAATGCAATCATTCAATTCATTTTCAATACTATCAATATTCTTTTCATCAATCAATTTGATACTATTTTCTTCAAGAAACTCTTTCATCAATCTTATCTGTTTAATATTAAAGTGAAATTATTACAATAGGTTGATAATGCAATATTTTATAAGATAATTGAACTATTATTTCTTTTTTTGGGAGATTTTTTGTATATTATTTTTACGACACTTTTGACAGAAAAAGAAAGTATCAGGTGAGAAGCAAACATAACGAATGGAACCAGTCCTCACTTTAGTTCGTAGGAGTATCTGCACCTTTGAAATAATAAGGAAACATAGCGGAATAGACAAACGATAGTCGTAAAAAATGGTTGAGGAAATAATGATTTGTATGGGGGTCAAGATCTGGCAAATTAAAACATCTTCAACTACGGGTGATTTTCACAATTTCTATAAGAGCTCTTCGTGTGCATTCTATAAAGTATATTATAATAAATCATTATATATTTTATAATTCTGATTTAGGAACTGATATTGAAAAACAGCTGTTATTCAAATAATATTGTTTTAAAATGTAGTTGGTAGCCCATAAAGATTTATCATACATAGTCAAATGGTATTCTTTTTTACTAAACCTTTTTCTATTCATACTTTCCAATAATATGGATTTAATAGTTTCTAATTTTATTGTTGAGTTGTCTTTATCAAGTAGTATGTGAATATGACGATGACCTTTGATTAGTAGTTTGGATCTTTGTTCACTTGGGTCAATAGTATATTCGGTGCAATAGGCAGCTTTAATATTTTGATTTTCTAATTGATACGATAAATTGTCTATAAACTTCAACATAGTATTATCCCAATAATCTTGTGTGGTATTTGAAGCAGTATGAATTGTTATAAAATAATCCCAATTTACTTTCTTTAATTCTTTTACTAATAACTGTTGCATACTAACAACCTTTTTGTTCTTATTTATAATTTTTTCTCTTTCATCGTTTGATAGAAGTTTTGTAGAAATTAAATAAGGTAATTTGGCTCCAGTAATTCTTTTCTTTTGATATGGGTGAAATGTAGATTTATTATTAGTTTTTAAATAAAAACCATTTGACTTCAAGAAGGATTCATTTATAAATAATCTACCATCAGCAAGGAATGAATCTTCTTCTTTCCCATTTAATTTTAAATACTTTCTTAAAGTTGGGTCGGATGTATCATACATTGCAAGAATTACAGGCATTGATATATAATTTATATTATTAAAGGTGGCACCAGTTCGTATATACTCATTATTTCCTTCACTGTTTATTGTTAAAATCTGATTATATTTTGGGTAAGTATTTTTCATTAAATCAGGGTATAGATAATCCTTTATGGTATATAAAACCATTCCAATCCTAAATAAATACTTTGGTTTATACCAAAATCCCGTTTTTAAGTAAAATATCCCAAAATAATTTTATTGTATAATTTTAGTTCATACTAAAATGAACTTTACCCTGATAGGGTAGGCATTATTGCATTCCATCATACCCCTATTTTGCAACCATAATAACCATTATTTAAGGTCGGATTCCTGCACCTCTTCCTGCCATTAGTCCTGCAGGTATACCTGCCAGGGGGTGTTTGCCAACTTGTCTTTATGACATAATGGCAATTTGTATTGTTATTGGTGTGAATTACCACCAAAAGAAATATTTTTAAAATTATGTCAAAAATATTTTGTCATTAAAAATTGTGCCCTTATCTTCGTGTCATAATTTACAAATATGATTTCATTAGTAGCAATATCAACAGGTGTTTTAGTAAAAAAGGCATTATTGCTTTTATTATTGAATCTTGAGAATGTCCCTGAAATGAATGTATATAGTGATTGGTTAAAAGATGATAAGTTCAAGAAAGACCATTCAAAAGATCCTTCTAAAAAACACTTGATTGCAGAACTTGATAGATTAAAGAAAAAATATTGGGAGGATTGGAATGGTGAATACAAGATTATTGATGGTGTTCGTAAACTAATACATCCAATGACAGAAGATAGGGCACGAGAACTTACACCTGGCGAAATAAAAATTGCTTTTGATTCTTTAGAATTACAAATCAATAGAGTAAGACATATGATAGAACACGAATATAGTGTTATTAGAAACTTACATAAACCATCAGGAGTAAGGTATGTTGTTGTTAGAAGTTATTGGTTTGATAGGAATGGGAATAAGATTAAAAAGTTCAATAAAAATCTTGGAGCAGAAGATAAGATCACTGTCAATGGTGTTATACCTGAATCTTTATTGTCTCAAGGTAAAAAGGAAATAGATGAGATGATGTGGGAATATTATAAAAATGAATATGGGATGAATTAAAAATATTTTTTTTGTCCTAAAATTATGCCCTAAAAAACGTATCACAAATATAAAATAAAATAATATGAATAACGACTACTTTATTAAAAGCTACAAAAAGGTGAGTGTTGATTTGGTTGATGTTGACCCATATTTGGAACAAAGTTATAAACCAACACCTGAAAGTTTCTTTACTGAATCCTTCAATAGAACAGGAGGAACATATGTATATCCACCTGTTTTGTGTCCGAAAGAAGATGGCGCCAGATATTGGGTATTAGCTGGTAATGGTCGTCTCACAACTGAAATTGAAAACGGTAAACAAGAAGTTGAGGTAATTGTAATTGAAAAAAAGATGACCGATGTTGAACGTGCAACTTTTGTATTTGATTTGAATAAACATCGTGTCAAAGATGGAGAAGAGTTGTATTACGATTTCAATAGAGCTTGTTTATTGTTTCCATCTGGCAAACGACAAAAAGGTGATAGATATTCCTATATAGGAAAGGAGCTTGGAATGAAGCGTGATGAGGTAAAGGAAATTGTAATGTTAAATAAGTTTTTTCAAGGAGACGGCAATGTGGTTATGATTAAATTGTTTAATAAAGAGATTTCAAGAAATAAGGTTGAGAAATTAAAAAAGATTGTAGAGGATAATGTTGAGAAGTTTAATGACCAATCATCATTTGAAAAATTGTGTGATTCAAAAATTGATTACGAAAAATTGGGTTATGCAATTAAATTATTGTCTATTGAGGATAATGTTGAGTTTGATTTGATGTATGAATATATCACCAATCAAATTGATTTTAAGACATTTGAATTGAAATTATTGCAACTTGGTAAAACAAGACAAAATATTGAAGAGCATAACATTAAAAAGTCAAATACGCTGGTGCCGATACTGACTGATGAGTATAAGTCAAATAATACCTACATCATCAAGGGGGATAATTTTAAAGTGAATATTGAAAATCCTTTTCAAAAATTAGCACGTGTTATTGCGGGATCACCTCCGTATGGTTTTGGTGAAAAAAGACCTGAAAAATTAGGTGAAAAAAACACAATCAATTTAAATGGAGAAGAGACTGCAATTAAACTTGCAGAAACATATTACAAACACCTTCATTTGTTGGCTGAAGATGGGTCAATTTATGTTATTATAGATGACTTTAGAATGTCAACAGGTGAGTTTGCTTGTTCTCTTGAACACTTTGTGATTGAGATGGCAAAAAGAGGAATGTATTTGGTTGGTAGATCAGTGTGGGCAAAAACAAATCCTTTGAGTAAATCACACAATACAACAGGAATGGTTTCAGGTTTTGAAATGGTTTATAGATTTTCAAAAATGAAAAGTGGATTTTTAAATGTAGACAAAATGTTGATTGAAACTGAAATAGATAGTTTAATATATAAAGCTGGTGCCACAAATCCTAAAACTAATGGAGAAACATCAAGAGGTGCAGGGTATTATCAATCACATTTAAAGAAAATTAGAAACACTTTATCAGCACAAACAGGTAATGATTACATATTGGGTAATGTAGCAAATCCTGAAGATTGGTTTAGACAGGTGGAAGGTGAGGAACAGGAGACTCGTCATACATCTACGACACCTGTATGGTTGACCTCAATTTTAATCGCCGAATCAAGTCGTATAGGGGATGTCGTAATTGATATTTGGAATGGTGTCGGAAATACAATGACATCATCGCTTTTATTACAACGCAAATATATTGGTGTAGAACAAGAGGAAGTTTTCTTTAATCAAAGTGTTAGAAGAGCAATTGAAACTGAAGCTGGTTATGAGGAAACTTACGGTGGTGAAAGTTTGTCAATCAATAAACCAATTGCAGCGTGAGAAATGAAATACTAAACGAATTAAAATTGATTGTTTGTGAATTAGATGGGCATTTATTCTCTCGTCAAAATCCTTCTAAATACATAAACAATGTAAGGTTGATATTTTTAAATAAACAAGTAATGGTTGAGGATGAATTGTTTTTTTCAGTTGATTTAACAATGGATTATGGTATTTCATTTTCATCAAAGTTGTTTAATAAAAATATGTCCTTTAACGAATACGTGTATAATCTTATTCAAAAGTTGGAGCTGGATTTTTGTTGTTATATCAAGTTGAAACCTACAACAGCAAAACATTTTTTTCAATGGGAAAATCAAATATTAAAAAGAAAAAAGGTCAGATATGATTACAAAAAATAAATTAGTGAATATTGCTCTTGCATTTTCAAGATCAAATGTTCAGGATGAAATGAAGAAATTATTTCAATCCTACCAAAATGGAGAAATCATTGAGTTGAGAAGTCAAGTAGATTTTAAATATGAGACTTTTTCAATGTATACTATGGCATTGATTACAGAAAGTAATTCTAATGATGAATTAAAAGTTGAAAATGTGTCTGCATTAGATTTTATAGAAATTGCATCTTTTTTTCACAGCAATTATGATTTTATATCAGAAATGTTGTTGAGATTTCGTAAAAAAGCATCATTTGAAAAGGTGTTTAAAGCAATTGAAATTGACAATTTGGAAATTGAAAAAAGATATATTCAAATGCAAGAACTGCAGCTTTTCATTACAGGTATTTCACTATATTTTTTAAACAATAAAAACAGAAATAATGGAGCAATTTAAAAGATTTTATCCAAATCCAAAGACAAAATCAGAAGTCAAAAAATTAGTAAATCATATGGTTAAAACATTCAAATGTTCGTATCAAGAAGGTATTTCAAAATTGAAAGAACAAAATGAAATATGGAGAAATGACTTATACCAAGTTGTCGTGAGGAAGAATAAAACCATTTATGATAGTAAAGAAATTGGGATGACTCATTTGAGTATAAAAAGAATAGATAATGCAGCTATCCATAATTGGAGAGATCTACAACAAATTAAAAATATGATAATGAATGAAAATTGTATTGGATTAGAAATATACCCAAGTGAAACTAATTTGGTTGATACAGCTAATCAATATCATTTATGGGTATTTGATGACCCAACATTTAGATTGCCTTTTGGATTTAACGCAGGTCGCATAGTGTCATATGAAACACCAAAGGGAACAGGAGTAAATCAACAACCTTTTAGTAATAATTAAAACATTTACAATGGAATATCAGAACAATGCTATGTATCTAATTAGTAAAGATGACTTGCAAACTCTTTTAAGGACTGAAATGTATAAGATTGTAAATGATGCAATTGATAGAAAAGTAATTAGACAGCCAAAAGTTTTATCAAGATCAGAAGCTGCAGCTGAAATTGGTGTATGTGAAAACACCATAAGTGAGTATGTTAAACAAGGCAGACTTGAAAACCGAGGTATTGGTAGAAAGGTTTTAATTCTTGATACTGATCTTGTCAATTTAAAACCAAAAAATTATAATAAGTAATGGTTTCCTTTTACCCAAATGATAAAAAGAGAAAGACCACGTCTATAAAGTGTTCAGTTCAGCCAACAAATATGGGACGAATAATCTTTACTGTGTCTAATAGTTTTATTGATCCAAAAGAATGGGCGAGAGGACGCCTAAAAACAGGTAAAGGTAAACAAGAAAATGGAAGACTACAAGACAGATTAGATAATCTTAAAAGATTGATTCAGGACTTTTATGAAATCTATTTTGATAATCATAAAAAGTATCCAACAAAAAATATTTTCATCAATTTTTTAAAATCTAATAAATCTGTTAAAGAATATTTCCAAAAAAATGATAAGGTTGTAATTGTTGATTTGTTCAATAGAATCATTACAAGAAGGACAAATGGTCAAGAATTAACAAAGGGTCATAGGTTTAGCAGTCAATCACTTTCTTTATTTAATTCTACTTTAAAAGCAATAAAAGGTTTTCAAGAATATAAAGGACGTAAACACATTTATGTTGAAGATTTTAAATCAAAGCAACTCATAGAAGAGTTTGAAATATATATGACGATTGAATTGGATATGATGATAAATACTATTGCAAATAAGATGAAGACCTTAAAATCATTTCTACAAATTGCATTGAGTGAAGGGTTGATTGAGTATAATCCTTTTAGACAACACGGTATTGTAATTTATACAGAGGAAACAGATGCAGTAGTTTTTACTCGTGATGAACTAATTGCATTAGAAAACCTTGATTTATCATTAAATCCTTATTACGAAAGAATACGTGATCAATATTTAATATACTTATGGTCGGGGATTCGTAAAAGCGATTTAAAAAACTTACTTGCGGTAATAAATCCACATACAGATAAGTTTATTTTTAGAAGTGGCAAAACAGGAGAAATATGTGAAATACCTGCTTTTGAAACATTGAGACGTCTTGCTGAAAAATACAATTATAACTTCCCCGAACCAATACACGATACTATCGTATTATCAGAAATCAAAAAGATTTGTAAATTGATCCCAAGTATGGATATAGTTGTTGAAAAACATTATACCAAAGGGGGGTCTAAAAAAAGGGATTTGGTAAAAAAATATCAGAGAATTGTAATCCATACAGGTAGAAGAACTTTAGCTACGCTTTTAGTAGAGTATGGTTTGCCTTATGAACAAGTTATGAAAATTACAGGGCATAAGAAATTACTTACGCTCCAACGTTATATTAAAAGCAGTGTTGATACTGATTTGATGTTGAGTATTGGGAACAAAATAAAAAATGGATGAAATCATCAATTCAGCAATTGATATTGCACTCAAAAACAAAAAACCCCTTGAATATCAAGGGGTTATTTATTTTATAGCGGACCGGACGGGACTCGAACCCGCGACCTCCGCCGTGACAGGGCGGCATTC
>CAZBJP010000014.1:11569-28840 GCA_964492205.1 uncultured Sediminibacterium sp. | reverse complement strand
CCATGCAAAATGGTAAAGCTTTGCAAACTGTTTTACAAACACAGGATGTGGCGATTTTGATGGATGCAAAACATTTATGTGTAGCAAGTAGAGGAGTAAAAGATGATAGCTCAAATACCATTACTAGCTTTTATGGTGGTAAGTTTCAAGAAGAAGCAACAAAAGCAGAATTTTTAAAATATTTGGATCTCAACGCCTAAATTTTTGGTTTATGGTTTGGGTTAGTATTTAGTTAGTTTGTTAGTGAATGGTGGAGTTTAACTCCACCATTTTTATTTGTATAGTCACTAATTTTTGATTTATTTTTGGCCAAATGATTTAATATGTCAAAACATGCATTTGTATTCCCTGGACAAGGAAGTCAGTTTTCTGGGATGGGAAAAAATTTATACGAGTCTAATGAGGCTGCAAAAGCTTTGTTCGAAAAAGCCAATGAAATAGTAGGATTCAGAATTAGTGATATTATGTTCGAAGGAACAGACGAGCAATTAAAGCAAACCAATGTAACACAGCCAGCGGTATTTATACATTCTGTGGTAGCTTATTTAACAATGGATACGGCAAAACCTGATATGGTGGCAGGACATTCTTTGGGAGAGTTTTCTGCATTGGTAGCCAACAAAACATTAAGTTTTGAAGATGCATTGCGTTTAGTAAGCATTCGTGCAAAAGCAATGCAATCAGCATGTGAAAAACAACCAAGTACCATGGCTGCAGTGTTAGCTTTAGCCGATGAAAAAGTAGAAGAAGTTTGTGCGCAAGTACAAACAGAAACAGGAGAAGTTGTAGTTGCTGCAAATTATAATTGTCCTGGCCAATTAGTAATTTCTGGTTCTTTAAAAGGTATTGAAATAGCATGTGAAAAAATGAAAGAAGCAGGTGCAAAAAGAGCGCTAGTATTACCAGTAGGAGGGGCATTTCATTCTCCTTTAATGGAGCCTGCAAAAATTGAATTAGCAGCAGCTATCGAAGCAACCACATTCAACACACCCATCTGTCCAGTATACCAAAATGTGGTAGCAAAAGCAGTCACAGATCCTGCAGCAATCAAAGAAAATCTAATTGCACAATTAACTGGTGCTGTAAAGTGGACACAAACAGTTCAGGCCATGGTCGCAGACGGTGCCACAGAGTTTACAGAAGTAGGTCCTGGCAAGGTTTTACAAGGCTTGGTACAAAAAATTCACAAAGAAGCAGCGGTGAACGGAGTGCAATAAGTCATCGTTTATTTAGTTATTTATAATATGGGAAAATTATTAAATCATAACACCCGTTCGATCCAAAATAATTGGTTATCGTTTGAATTTATAATTTTCCTATTATTTTTTTCAATACAATACTTGCCTCAGTTCAAATCCTTTGATCCAATGGGTCCACAGTGGTTTTCATTAGCCATATTAAATAGCATCATATTTATTTACTTCAATTTTTTTGGCGAAAAATATCTTTACCAACTTCATGCACTTTTCAATAATAAAATCACACTTATATATTTTATTTATGTATTATGGGCAGTTTTGTCCTTAACATATGCATTTAATAAAATTGAAACTTGGGTTAATTTATCAAGGTTACTTATTACTTTTATAAGTTTTTTACATTTTGCAGTTATCTTATCTGTTCACAAAAATATAATTATACCTGTCTGTTTCGCAATTTCATTCATTGTGTTTGGTGAATCAATTTATAATATCAACAAGTTCATTGATGGGATTAAAACCTCTGAAATAGATAGTGCAATTTTAAGTTTGAGTGGTAGTAGTGGTAATAAAAATATTTATGCTGCAAGTTTATTATTCAAACTGCCTTTTATAATATATGCAATTTTAAATACAAAAAAGTACATCCAATTCCTCTTAAGTAGTGTTTTTACACTAGGAGTCACTTTGCTATTTGTAGTTAATGCTAGGAGTACATTTGTTGGCCTTATATTAGTGATGTTTTTAGTGTTATTTTTTTTATTTGTAAAGAAGGAGTCAATCAGTTGGTTTTTTAAAAAAATCACTTTTTTAATTGTGCCAATTTTATTATCGTTATTTTTAGCAACGATCTTGATAAACTATGCAAGAGAAACTAGAAAGAATTTAGGTGGGTCTGCAACTTCAGGATATGCAGCTCCTTTAGAAAGGGTAAGAGATATTACCTATGAAAAAAGTGGGAGGACTAGTTTATGGGAAGATGGAATTAAGTTTATATTTAATCATCCTTTCTTAGGGGTGGGTTATGGGAATTGGAAAATTTTTTCATCAAGAGGGGACAGGGATAATGAATATTTTATTCCTTATCATGTTCATAATGATTTTATTGAAATCACTACAGAACTCGGTATTATTGGAGGTGTGCTATTTTTAAGTTTATTTATTTTAATTGCTTTTTCCAATTTGAAATTATTTTTTCTTGAAAAATTTCCTTTCAAAGAGATAGATAAGCATTTATTAATATTAATGCTTCTTGCATGTTATTTTACAGATGCTTTTTTTAACTTCCCGATAGAACGGCCAGTAATGCAAATATATTTTGCATTACTGATAGCTATCGCAGTTGTCTTTTATAATAATAAGAAAATAGACATAAAAAAAATCCCACCTATATATTTTTACTTTAAATTTTTTTCTGTAATTGCTTTAATTAATATTCTGTTTACTACCTACTATAATTACAAGTCATTGGTCATGCAGAATGTTTTAAATGCATATGGTGAGCAAAATATTCCAGAAGATGTATTAAATAACTATTATACAACGTATCATCCAGTACCAAATCTGAATTATGCTGCACAGCCAATTGACGCAATACTAGCTAAGTATTATACTAAAATAAATAAATTCGATTTAGCATTTGAGTTGTTGGATCGTAGTAAAGATGACAATCCTAATTTGTTTATCAATGAATATTTTTTAGGATATATTTATGCGGTTCAAAACAAATTAGATAGCGCCTATAAATACAATAAAATTGCATTTTATGGACGACCAAGAAATTCAGGCGCTTATGCTAATTTCACTGTTAGTTGTATGCAGTTAAAAGATTCTGTAGAATTAGATAAGGCTTTTAGTCATGCTGTTCAGTATAGAAATGAGCCTTATGTTTGGTACCATTATTTAGGTGCAAGATTTGAGATTGGCGGTAGAAAATCTACACCAGTTTTGCAAAAATTAATTGATAAGGCATTAAAAATTCATCCTAACGTGGATAGTAGTAATAATTTACAAAACATGCGCTCCTTGATTTATGGTACGATTCAAAATAAAAATTTTTATGTAGATAAAGCCACAATTTCATATGAAAATAATAAAGTAATTGTAAAGGGGGATTTCTCTTCCAATACCTTAAACTACTTAAATCTATATAAAGATTCTGCAACCAATGCTTTTATGAAAGCAAACTATAAAGAGGCAATTAGGTTATTTAAAATTGCGTCTAAGTTAGATGTAAATAATTATGCTTATGATGAAAATATAGGTGTTTGTTATTTTACAATGAATGATTTTATGACTGCAGATAAATATTTTACAAATAGTTTAAACAAAGGGGCAATTTTTGGTAAATCAGAACTTTACAAAGGACTTTGTTTGATACAATTAGGCAATAGATCGGCTGGCTGCAAATTCCTTTTCAAAGCAAAAGATAAAAAATTTTCAGAAGTAAATCCTGATGAACAAATTGCAATATATTGCAAATAAATTATCTATACTTTATGCATTTAGATAATATTAAGCGTTCAATTGGTAAGATCTTCACTTCATTTAGTCTACATTACTGAATACATTCTCTTATATTATTTTCTTTTATAATTGAATTTCAATAATATACATATTAATTAATAATATTATTCTTAACAATCATTACATTAAATATGCTATCTTTAGAAAATAAAATTTCATATAGCATTGCTTCTAAGGAAAGTCTATATTTTTCTAATTTTTTTTCTGAGTATATTTTCTAAATATGCTACTGCAAGCGCTATAAATATTACGAGCAGTATTGAAGCAAATGTATTTAGCAATACAATTGTAGTACTTTCAACTGGAAATGCTTCTGGATTAATATGCAATGGTAGCGGGGTAAAATTACAAGTTACCAATGGTGGAGCAATGATTGAAGATTATGTAATTGAATGGTATAAACCAACGATTGGTGCTTGGGTAGGACTAAATGGTTCTCCTACTACAGCTAGTCCAGATTTTGGACAACAAATCACAAATGATCCAGATTTACAACCTGTAGAATTGTCCCCAATAACTTTTAACTCTGGTACATTTGGTAACCAATTTAAAATTAGATTAAGGTATTGGGTTGATGATGTGTCTACTACTGGTATTAGTAGAAATGAAACTAATTCGGCATATTCTGATGAAATTCTAGTTCAATTTTATCCTCCTGCAAGTGTAACAAACGCTTCTTTGATTGGTAATGACCAAGAATTATGCATAAATGGAGTTGCTTCAGGACTAACAATATCCAATACAGTAGGTACTAAATATGTTTGGGATGTATCAAGCACAGGTCCTTCTGGTACTTATTCTAGAGTAACGACAATCAATAGAGTTAGTACTGCTGAGTCTCCAGTGGATATTACACTTCCAAGTAATTTAGTTAATACGAGTGTGCCTGGGATTAAATATTATAAAGCGTCCATTACAAATGGGGATGGTTGTACTGTTGCGAAGAATGTTTTTTTTACAGTAGTTACAAAGCCGAATAGTAGTATAGAATTAAGTTCTGGAACTGGCACTAATTCTCCAACAGTTTGTATAAATACACAACTCACTAATATAGTTTATACAACTTCTAATGTGACTGGTGTAAGGTTATTAAATGGAAGTTTACCTCCAGGAGTAACACTTGGTAATTATGCAACAAATGCTACATCTACTGTTCAAAAAGTAGTATATAATGCAAGTGCAACTGCTAGCACAACAACATCAATTACTGCATCTACAACTGGTCAATTTACATTAAGTGGTACTCCAACTGCAGCTGGTACATATACTTATACTATTGTTACTGAAGGATTATGTGCAAGTACCACAACAACTGGAACAATAACTGTTTTACCAGATGCAACACTTGATCTGGTGTCGGGTACTTCAACTCCTACAATCTGTATTAATAATCCATTACCTACTCCAATCATTTACCAATCGACTTCTACTGCTTCTGAAATAAAGATTATTCAAGGAAGTTTGCCTGGTGGGCTAAATGGCTTTTATAATAATTCAACAAATCAGTTTACCATTTCGGGTACTGCAACTGAGTCTGGTGTTTTTAATTATACGATTGCTACTTTTGGAGGTTGTATCACAGCGACTCAATCTGGTACAATAACAGTGAATCCAGACAATACGATACAATTAAGTTCAGGTACTGATAGTCAAACTGTGTGTATTAATAATGCCATCACACCAATTGAATATACCACCACTGGAGCTACAGGAGCAAATTTTATAAATTTACCAGCTGGTGTAACTGGTTTATGGGCTGGAAATATAGCCACAATTAGTGGAACGGCCACTGAATCGGGTACATTTACTTATACCGTTGAATTAATAGGAGGTTGTGCAAGTATTACTGCAACGGGTGTGCTTATTGTTAATCCTGATATGACCATTACATGGAATGCTACATCAGGTGCGACAAGTCAAGGAGTTTGTATTAATACTTCTATTACCCCAATATTATACACCATTGGAAATGCGAGTGACGTTGAGATTGTTTGGGATCAAACACCTCCTTTGGGTGTTAGTTACGCGTATGATCCAATTTCAAAATCATATACAATCAGTGGAACCTCTAGTACATCTGGTGTCTTTAATTATACCCTTTCAGCAATTGGCGGGTGCGGAACTGCGACGGCTAGTGGTTCAATATCTTTTAATGAAAGGTATATTTACCTATATGGCGGAGACGATTTTACTTTATGTCAAAATGTGTCTTCTTCAACAAGGCTAAAAGTCTACAATGCTAGTCCTTCACTTTCAAATGCAACTTTTACGGCGTCGTCTGGCATAAATAATTTCACAGCTTCTTATAACCAAGCCAATCAAATTCTTACCATTACGGGAACGCCTTCACAAAGTGGTACTTTCACCTTTACAGTCACTAGCACAGATCCAGGTGGATGTGACCCTAAGCCGCTTACAAGTAGTTTTACATTTAATGTAAAACCTGACTTAAGTGCTAATTTAATCTCTGGCACTAATACACCAACTTTATGTATTAATGATGCGCTTTCAAATGATATTATTTACCAAATCAATAATGTGAATGCTAATGATATCATTTCGGGTTATGTAGAGGGCTTACCAATTGGAATGACTGGCGTGTTCAACAGTACTTCAAATCAATTTGTAATTAGTGGCGTAGCTTTAGAGTCGGGTATTTTTAACTACCAAGTAACAATTAATGGAGGATGTAATCCAATTACGATGTCTGGAGTCATTACTGTAAATGAAAATAAAATTTATTTAACACCAGCCTATTATCAAAATTTCGAAAATTTAACAACTCCACAAATTGGTACGTTGTTTGTTAGTAACCCTATAGAATCTGGAACTGCTTCAATTACAACCAATGGAAAACCTGGTAATGCCATCACTCTTTCAGGATCGCCAGGTTACGAACTTAAAACATTGAATGAAAATTTAACTTATGGTATTTATGAGGTAGATGCAAAAGCGATTTCTATTTATTCAGATCAAAGTTTATCTATCATAGCGCAAACTGGTACTTTCTCAAATACGGTTGTTAGGGTAACATCAAGGCCAAATGGTACGGATAATAATGATTATTCTGTTACATTCATGGGTAATATGGTGAAAACGGGTGTTTCACCAGTTTCTAGATTAAACTGGTATAAAATAAAAGTAAGTTTATTACCCAATTCTTTAAAAGTATGGATTGGAAATACTTTGGTTTATGAAAGGGTTATAACTAATGAAGTCATCTTTACAAATGGAGCAATTATACTCTCTTCATATCATCAAAGCGCATTTGATAATTTAAAATATGCTCCAATTGATACTGGCTTTACGGAATGTATTCGAACCAATATAACCCCCATTGTATATGAAACAGAAAATTCAACCGGAGCTTCCATTACAAGTGGCAGTCTTCCAGCAGGTTTAACAGGTGAATTTAATCCTATAACAAAACAATTTATTATTAGTGGTGTGGCTACTGAGTCTGGCACATTTACTTATACTATATCAACTAATAATGATTGTAATACTGCATCAACTACTGGAACAATCACCATTAAGCCCGATACTGAAATTGTACTTGCTCCAGGGGGTGTAGTATCTAATGAAGTTTGTGTAAATACGCCTCTATTAACCCCCATCGTTTATACTACCAATTATGCAAATAGGGTCGAAATTACTGCAGGTAATCTTCCGCCTGGAATTTCAGGGACATTTAGTGCTACAACACAAGAGTTTGTTCTAAGTGGAACAGCCACTCAGTCAGGTATATTTTCCTATTCAGTTACAGCTTATGGCGATTGTGCTAGTGCAACAACTACAGGAACAATTACAGTAAAACCAGATGCTACAATTAGTTTAGTAGGAGGTTCGGCTACAACCACAACTTGTATCAACACTGCTATTACACCCATTCAATATCAATCGACATCTAGTGCAAATAATATTCAAATTAATGCTGGCAGATTACCAGGTGGCTTGACAAGTAACTATGATAATTTGACTAAACAATTTATCATTTCTGGCACTGCGACGGAGTCTGGTACATTTACCTACACGATTGTTACTTCAGGTGATTGTAATACTGCAACTACGACTGGAACTATTACAGTTGATCCTGCCACTAGTATTGATTTAATTCAGGGGACTTCCACTCCTACAATTTGTATTAATAATACCTTGGCAACAATCGTTTATGAATCAAATTATACCGCATCGGATATTCGTTTAATTTCAGGAAACTTCCCTGGTGGTATTACTGGAATATTTAATCCAATCACTAAGCAATTTACAATTAGTGGGACAGCAACTCAGTCAGGCACATTTACTTATACCATAGCAACAGTTGGTATTTGTGCAACTTCAACTGCTTCAGGCACTATTATCGTAAATCCATTAAATACGATTGTGTCTAATGGAACAAAAAATGCAACGACTTGTATTAATACTTCCATTACGCCTATTTCTTACAATACTACCGGTGCTACCGGTGCTATATATACTTATATTGACCAGAACAATGTGCAGTATAACGGTTTGCCAAGTGGTATAGTTGCTACTAATCCAATTACCAATGGTACAATAACAATTTCAGGCACACCAACAACAGCTGGGACTTTTACTTATACAGTTACTTTGATAGGAGGTTGTGGTTCAGGCACAGTTGCTGAAACAGGTGTCATAACTGTAAATCCAGATAATACAATCACTTTAACTTCCCCTATTGGATCAGATAATCAAACAACTGTATGTATTAATACAGCGATTCAAAATATAACCTATTCTACCACAAGTGCTACTGGGGCATTTATAACCTATACAAATACATCGCAAGTTGGTACTTTTTCAAATGTTACTGGACTTAATTTTAATTTCAATCCAACAACAAAAGTTATTTCCTTATCTGGCACGCCAACTGTTGCAGGTGATTATGATTATACAATCACACTAACAGGTGGATGCGGTAATATTTCTTTGTCTGGAAAAATTTACGTGAAGCCAAATAAGACCATTACAATAAATTCGCCTGGGGGTACCAATAGTCAAACAGTTTGTATCAATAATAATATCACGCCTATTTCTTATACATTTACAAATGGAACCAATGCAAGGATTGAAGGATTACCTAATGGTGTATTATCTAATGTGGTAGGGTCAAATATTCTAATTGAAGGTGCCCCAACTGTTTCAGGAACATTTAATTATCTTGTTTCTTTAGATGGTTGTGGTTCTGCCACTGCCACTGGTACTATTGTGGTCAATGCTAATAGCCTTACATTAGTGAATGGTTCACAAAATATCCAATCTGTTTGTTTAAATGCAACTATTGTTCCAATAGTTTATCAAGTTGTAGGGGCCACACAATTTAATGTTACTGGACTAACACCGGGACTTGGCTACTCTTTTAATCCTATAACTAGTCAACTCACAATTAGTGGTACCGTATCTGGAACAGGAGCTATTATTTACACGATTAGTACATTGGATGGATGTAACACAGTTACTGCTAATGGTACTATCAATGTCACTAATTCAAACACAATAGTTTTAACTTCACCAGTTGGAACTGATAATCAAACTGAAATTTGTATTAATGCACCTATAACAGAAATTACATATGCTACAACTGGTGCCACAGGTGCACAATTTAGTTATTCCGTTGGCTCTGGAACTTATAGTGGCATGCCACCTGGAATTATTTATAGTTGGTCAAATAATGTGATCACAATTGGTGGTTCTCCTACACAGTCTGGATTGTATACATATCGAATCGAGTTATTGGGTGGATGTAACGGCGGTTTAGTAGAAGGTACAATGAAAGTGAATGTGAATACTATCACCGCAACTACGAATAAAGATGTGACAACTTGTGTTAACACAAGTATAACTAATATACAGTATAAATCTACAGGAGCTACTGGTGCTGTTTATTCTTATACAGATTTAAATGATATTTTATATAACGGATTGCCACCAGGTCTAATTGGGACTGATCCAGATCAGAATGGTATTATTTTGATAACTGGTACACCTACAATGACTGGAATTTTTAGATATAAAGTGACATTAATAGGGGGGTGTGGCTCTGGTACTGTTTTTGAAAATGGTGTAATAACTGTCAATCCTGAAAACACAATGACATTAACTTCACCTATTGGTAGTAATAATCAAACTTCAGTATGTGTAAATACAGGTATTCAAACCATTACTTATCAAAATACAGGAGCTACTGGTACAATAGAATCCTACACACTAAATAGTATTCAATATAATGGATTGCCTCCAGGATTACAACGAAATTGGACAAATGGAGTACTTACTATTTCAGGGGCACCTACATTGCCAGGCAATTATAATTATACAATAACACAAACTGGTGGCTGTTTCCCTCAAACAGCTTCGGGTCAAATAATTGTAAAACCAAATACTAGCATAACTTTAAGTTCAGCAGTAGGAACTAATAATGCACAATCTGTTTGTATCAATACGGCAATTACAAGTATTACTTATTCAACAACTAGTACAAATTTAGTTAATATTAGTTCAGGCCGTTTACCAAATGGACTCACACAAGTATTTGATATTGTCAATCAAACTTATACCATTTCTGGTACACCAAGTGAATCAGGTACTTTCACATTCACAATTCTTGCACAAGGTGATTGCTCAAGTGAGCCGACAAGTATAAGGATAACTATTAAGCCAGATGCAACCATTAATTTAATTCAAGGCACATCAACAACTACCACTTGCGTTAATACAGCAATTGTCACACCAATAATTTATCAATCAGAAAATGCCAATAATGTTACCATTACTGGTTTGCCAGCCGGATTGACAGGAACTTTTAATTCAACAACCAATCAATTCGTCATTAATGGTACTGCTACAGTTACTGGAACTTATACTTATACGGTAGTTGCACAAGGAGATTGTTTAAGTGCAACCTCATTAGGAACAATTATAATTAAGCCAGATACCCGTATTGTTCTAAATACGACTGGTTTAAATGAGCAAGAATTATGTATCAATACTTCTTTAACCAATATTCTATATACCACTGAAAATGCCAATACTGTTACTATTACTGGTTTGCCAGCTGGATTGATTGGAACTTTTAGTTCAACTACACAGACATTTATTATTAGTGGCATACCAACTCAGTCAGGTTCATTTACTTATACAATTAGTGCAGTTGGGGATTGTTTGGGGGTCACTTCTACTGGAACAATTAATGTGAAACCAGATGCTACATTAAATTTAATTGCGGGAACATTAACTGCCACAGAATGTATTAATAATGTAATTACGCCTATAGTTTATAGGTCTACATCAAGTGCAAATAATATTGAAATTATTACAGGAAGTTTACCAAGTGGCTTAACTGGCATTTATAACAATAGTACAAAGCAATTTATGATTTCAGGAACTGCTACTGAATCTGGCACTTTCACCTATACAATTGCAACATCTGGTGCTTGTGTTACATCCACTGCAACGGGAACAATTACAATTAAACCAGATACCCGTATTGTTCTAAATACGACTGGTTTAAATGAGCAAGAATTATGTATCAATACTTCTTTAACCAATATTCTATATACCACTGAAAATGCCAATACTGTTACTATTACTGGTTTGCCATCTGGATTGACTGGTACTTTTAGTTCAACTACACAGACTTTTTTAATTAGTGGTTCACCGATTGTATCAGGTACTTTTACTTATACAATTAGTGCAGTTGGGGATTGTTTGGGGGTCACTACTACTGGAACAATTATTGTTAATGAAAATCAAATTAATTTAAGAAACCCTATTTCAGAAACTTGTATCAATACAAGTTTATCACCCATTGTATATGACATTGTATACGCAGATAATGCTAGTCTCACTGGTATTTTACCTTTGGGTGTAAATTGGGCATATAATTCATTGACAAAGCGACTTGAAATTACTGGTACACCAACTGAATCAGGCACGTTTACATTTACTATATCTACAATTGGGGGTTGTGCAACTAAATCTGTTGATGCATCAATGACTGTTAATCCAGATAATACAATTGTTTTAAATACATTACCATCAACTATCAATCAAGTCATTGGAATAGGCAGTTCAATTCAAAATATTATTTATACTACGACTGGAGCAACAAACGTTAGAATCCTTAATTTACCTCAAGGTTTACAACATACTTGGAATAATGTTGAGCAAATTTTACGTATTTATGGTACAGCAAATAGGGCAGAAACTGCTACCTATACTGTAGTTCTTGAAGGTGGATGTGGCGATATTTCTACAACTGGATTCATTGATGTAAAGCCAAATAATACCATTACTCTTGTATCTTCAACTGGTTCTGAAGCTTGTATCAATACCCCAAATGTTAATATAGTTTATAAGACTACACTTGCAACAAATGCTACTATTAATGGATTACCAAATGGTTTAATTGGTTCATGGTTAACTAATGGGGTGGATAGTTTGTTTACTATAAGCGGCACACCTATTCAGTCAGGTACATTTAATTATTCAATTAATTTAACAGGTGGATATGGAAATACCACTCTTCAAGGTGTATTTAGAGTAGACCAAACAACTGTAGCTGGTAATTTATTCTTCTCAAGTGGAAATTCTCCAATTTGCAATACTGGGGAAAAGCCAGCCGTTTCAATTAAAGAGCATATTGGAAATACAATTGTATGGCAATATTCAAATTCTGCTAATGGATTTTATATTAATACTACTGAGACAGGTGATATTCTAAATGCTGCAATAGATAATTCTGCCACTGGCTTGAATTCATCATTTAAGTATTATAGAGCTTCTGTCAAAAATGGCGCATGTGCAATTGAATACACTGATCCAATAGAAATTGAAGTGATACCTAGTCCAATTATTACCAATACTCTTCCAGCTGAGCGATGTGGGCCAGGTGTGGTTGAATTGTCTGCAGCGTCTAATCTTGGTTTAGTAAATTGGTATGATACATTTAATAGTACTAATCCTTTAATTACAAATACAAACTTTATTACTCCATCTATTTTGAATAGTACTGAATATTATGTTGGTGCTACATATAGAGGATGCCCATCTCTAACCAAAACAGTTGTATTGGCTAGGATTAAAGTTATACCAGAAATTGCAAGTGTTGTAAATTCATCAAATTGCGGTCCAGGCGTAATTATTTTAGGTGGATTATCAACAAATGGAGTTGTAAATTGGTATAATAATCCAGTAGGTGGTTCAGCGCTTTCTAGCTCAAGTATTTTCAAAACACCATTATTAAATAGTACAACAACTTATTTTGTTGATGCAGAGTTAGAGGGATGTATTACAGCATCTAGAACGCCTGTGGTTGCATCAATATTTAATATTCCAATTGCTACTGCATTAATGGAGCCAATTAATTTATGTGTAGGTAATAGGGTAGATTTAAAAAATAATGCTTCTAATGGTGCTTCGCCTTATACTTTTTCAATTACTGCTAGTAATCAAAATGTTAATGGAAGCATTGAAGGGGATTTATTAGGTGTAAAAGAAGGATTAACAGAACTTTATTTCAATGTTAAAGATGCCAATGGTTGTATTTCACCAAATTCTGATACATTTTCAATAAAAATACACGAGCCAGTTTTGCCTGAAAGCTTTAATTACCAGGCTTTCTATATGGATAATTTTATTATTCCCACTAAAATGGATTCGGGTTATGTAACCTATAATTGGGTACCAAGTTTAAATTTAAATTTTAACAATAAACCAAATCCAACATTTAATGGAGAAAACACAATTGATTATCAATTGTCGAGAATGGACACAACTAGCAAATGTGTAGTAATTGATAATTATCATATAGATGTTACAAAAGATTTCATTTTTAATTTGCCAAATGCATTCACGCCAAATTATGATGGGATTAATGATGAAATTAAAATAATTGCAAATTCTGGAATTGAAAAAATAAATTATTTTAAAATATTCAACCGAAATGGTAATCTTGTTTTCCAGACTACCAATATAAAACAGGGATGGGATGGAAGAATTGGAGAAAGTATGCAAGATTCTGATGCCTATTTCTGGATTGCAGAATATGTAACTAAATTAAATCAAGTTTTCAAAAAAAATGGTTCATTTTTATTGCTAAAATAATATCAAAAAATCTTGTTTAAATTTTTACAAATATCATTATTCATTCTATTAGTAAGCGAAAAGATATATAGTCAAGAGGCTATTCTTTCTCAACCTTATTCGGCAAGTCAATATCAAAATCCAGCTGGCGTAGGAGGGGGAGAATATGATAACAGATTCCAGTCAAATTACAAGTCTCAGATAATGGATGGCAATTCTTTATTTAATACGGTATTGTTAAGTTTTGACACTAGATTTAATTATGATGCTTACAGCAGTAAAAATTATTTAGGAATTGGAGCACAACTTATATCCGATCAAATTATGTTAGGTGTAATGCAAAATAATTATCTATCCTTGAATACTGCTTATCACATATTTTTAGATGACGAATTGTATAGTAATCTGTCACTAGGTATTGGGCTAACATTTGCACAATCAACTATTGATAAATCAAAATTACGATTCGCCGATCAATATGATTATAGAGCATTGTTTTTAGGAAGTGCATCTTTAGAAAATTTAAGACAATTTCCCTCAGAATTAACTACTAGTTCAGGTATTCTATATACTCGTCATTCTGAAAATTCTTTCATTCAAGCTGGTGCTATGTCTTACTTATATGCAAAGCCAAATGTTAGTTATTCTTTATATAATGAATCCGAGAAATTACGTTATCGTGCATTTGCAAGTATAGAAGCGCCTATTAATTATAATACCTCATTTTTATTACATTTCAATTATTTAAAGAAATCAAATCTAAATCAAATGTATTTTGGAATGTTATTGGGGATGCCTTTAATTGAAACAAGATATGAGTTTGTCAAATTCTATGCAGGTTGTTTTTATAGAAGTAGAGAAGCGTTTGTTCCAACAATTTCTTATATATCAAACCTCAATACTTTTGGTGTTAGTTATGATATTTATGTAAATCAACTTACTGGAGCTAATCTTAGACAAAAAGGATTCGAACTCACTTATGCTAGGAAATTCGGAAAGCTTAGAAAAAATAGATTTAGGACTATTTTTAATTAAAACACAATCGAACAGTTTACCCATTCAGGATCAAAATTGGCATTGTATTTTTTATAAAAGTTAATAGCAGGCTCGTTCCATTCTAATACCTGCCAGTTCATCCCATTGAATCCTTTTTCTTTTCCTTCTTTAATGAGTGCATCAAATAATAATCCACCAATTTTTTTACCACGCATTTCTTCTGTGACTAAAATATCTTCTAAGTACATTCTTTGTCCTTTCCAAGTGGAATAGCGTACATAATATAATGCCATCCCAATCACTACACCTTTCACTTCGGCTACAAATGCCCACCATACAGGATTAGCACCAAATCCACTTTCTTCAAAATGGCTAAGCGATACAGTCACTTCATCTGGTGCTTTTTCGTATACAGCTAATTCTTTAATGAGTTCCATCATGCTTGCACAATCAGTTATTTGTGCTTTACGAATTAAAATATCCATAATATAAAGTACTTGAAGGGATGAAAATATTTATAACATACAAAACTCGAAAAATTGGACATCTTTTAACTAAGCACCAGCTTTTGCTAACGCTTGTGCTAGGTCTGCTTCTAGGTCTTCTATATTTTCAATACCTACACTCATTCTGATCAACCCGTCTGTGATGCCATATTTTATCCTTTCTTCTTTAGGAATAGACATGTGGGTCATACTTGCTGGGTGTGAAACTAAAGTGTCTACAGTACCTAAAGAAACGGCTCTTGTACAAACTTCCACTGAATTGATGAATTTCTTTCCAGCTTCAATACCGCCTTTTAGTTCAAAACTTATTAATGGCGCATGTTGTTTCATTTGTTTTTTGGCAATCTCGTGATGAGGGTGTGTTGTAAGGCCTGTATAGTTCACATGTGAAATAGCAGGGTGGGTGGATAAAAAGTTAGCTACTTTGGCTGCATTGCTGCAATGTTTTTCCATTCTTAGTTCAAGTGTCTTCATGCCTTGTATTAATAAATAGGCATCAAATGCGTTGCTGTTACCGCCCATTAACACATGCCATTTCCAGGCCTTAGTGCGCATGAATTCCAAGTCTTTTCCTAGTAGTACACCATGTAAAGCACTGCCATGACCGTTTAAAAATTTGGTGGCAGAGTGAAATACAAAATCTGCACCTAATGCAAATGGTTGTTGCAGGTAAGGTGTTGCTACCGTATTATCTACAGAGACTTTGATGCCATGTGCTTTTGCAATGTTGCAGATCGCTTTGATATCAACACATTGTAAAGTAGGATTGGCTGGAGTCTCTAAATGAATCAACTTAGTACTTGGATTGTCTTTGATAGTATCTACTAAAAGTTGCTCATTATGTATGTCAATTAAAACAATCTTTACACCTGCTTCTGCCAATACTTTTTGCATTAACTCTTGAGAGCCACCATATAAAGAATAGTGAGAAATTAAAGTATCTCCTGCGCTTAAGTTACTAAAAAATAAAGTGGTCATTGCAGCTTGGCCGCTTGAATGTAATAATGCTTTTAGTTCTAATGGTTGACCAAGTTCGTTATTTAGTCCATGTGCTTCTAATGCAGCAATTGTTTCTTCTGCTGCAGTGAAAGTGGGGTTGCCCCATCTAGTGTATAATTTAGTTTTATCATCTCCCTTGAATCTATCCATGCCCTCTTCGGCTGAACCAAATGTAAATGTAGACGTGGCGTAAATTGGGGTAGTGTGTGAAAAATTATCATTTTCATGTCCAGCAGTATGTAGTGTTACAGTACTTATTCCTTTAAATTTCTTTTTACTCATAAAGCAGTTTTAAAAATGATATTCAATTCACTAAAATAGTTTCATCTAAATATACAACGAAAGTGCCATTTTTAATAGGCCCATTTCACCCATGCAGCACCCCATGTAAATCCACCACCAAAAGCTGCTAAGATTAGGTTGTCCCCTTTCTTTAGCTGAGACTCCCATTCCCAAAGACATAGCGGTATGGTAGCGGCAGTGGTATTACCATATTTATGAATATTGATCATCACTTTTTCTTTAGGTAAACCAACTCTGTTGGCAGTGGCATCAATAATCCTTAAGTTCGCTTGGTGTGGTACAAGCCATGCAATATCTTCTCCCGTTAAATGGTGTTTTTCCAATAGTTCTGCACTAACATCTGCCATCCCCGTTACTGCAAATTTAAATACTGGCTGACCGTCTTGAAATGCATAATGTTCTTTTGCCATCACTGTTTCGATGGAAGCTGGTTTTAAACTTCCACCTGCTTTAAGGTGTAGGTATTCTCTACCACTACCATCACTTTTTAAGATTGAATCTTGGAATCCATCTTCGTCTGCACTTGGCTCCAATAAAACCGCGCCAGCACCGTCTCCAAAAATGATACAAGTTGCTCTATCAGTATAGTCAATGATTGAACTCATTTTATCTACACCTACTACAATTACTTTTTTATA
>CAZBJP010000014.1:3048-11559 GCA_964492205.1 uncultured Sediminibacterium sp. | reverse complement strand
AAAGCCACTGCAAGCAGCACCAAGGTCAAAGCCAAAGGCATTTTTTGCACCAATTTTATCTCCAATAATATTGGCTGTAGCAGGGAACACCATATCTGGCGTCACCGTGGCACAAATAATACAGTCAATCTCTAAAGGGTCGAGGTCCTTTTTTCTTAAGATTTCCTCTATTGCTTTAACAGCCATATCAGAGCTCGCTTTTCCTGGTTCCCTAAGAATCCTACGTTCTGAAATGCCAGTTCGGCTTCTTATCCATTCATCGTTTGTATCTACAAGTTTTTCTAGGTCAAAATTGGTCAATTTGGTCTCTGGGACATAACCGCCTACAGAAGTAATGGCTGCTTTCAGCTTTTGGGACATAGTTCTTTGGTTTGTTTTGGGCACAAATATCTTAAAAAATGACCAAGAATTGGCCCAAATGCCCATTTTTCATTGCTTAAGTGTTATTTTTGAATCAATTATGATCGCATTTTTACAAGGGAACTTTGTCCAATTGACCCCGGCCAAACTAATCGTCGATGTAGGAGGAGTAGGTTATGAAGTAAATATTAGTTTTAATACCTACGAATCTATCTCTGGTAAGGAGAAGGGCTTGTTGCATACTTATCTGCATATCACCGAAAATGCACAAGTATTATTTGGTTTTTTTGGTCAAGATGAGAAGGAGCTTTTTATGCAATTAATTAGTGTTTCTGGTGTTGGAGCAAGCACGGCCCGAATGATGTTATCCGGAATGCGTCCAGAGGAAATTATTCGTGCGATAGTACAAGGTGATGCTAGGCAATTAGAACAAATAAAAGGAATAGGTAAGAAATCAGCAGAGCGCTTGGTGTTGGAGTTAAAAGACAAGCTTGCTAAATTACCTATGCAAATGGCTGGTGGTTCAACCTTTAATAAGTCTACCCCTCACCAAGATGCGATTCAAGCATTGGTGTCTTTAGGCATCCAAAAAGCAGTTGCTGAAAAAGCAATTGATAAAGCAATACAAACAGAAGGGGCAGATGTCTCTCTCGAAATCTTAATAAAGCAGGCCCTTAAAAACTGTTAATCGAACATTTATAATTTTTTTACTTGAGATTTTTTCACTCTTTTATGTTGCTGTCTGCTTTACTTCTAATGAAGCAAGTAAGTCATGCGCAGGATAGTAGTCGATTTAAACCTCTATTTAAAGATACTATTTCAAAAAAAGTAGGTGATACCATTGTCGGTAAGTTGAGGTATCCTATCTCAGACAGACGATCTGATTTTTTATCTCAGCCCAGTGCGAACCCCTTTGATATAAGAGATACAAGTTTGATAAAAAGAAGAGTGGACTATGACCCAACTTCAAAACAATATTATATCACTGAAAAATTAGGTAGTGGATATAATCGATTTCCTTCTACCTTAAGTTTTGATGAATTTTGGAAATTAAAGACACGTAAAGATGAGCAGGCTTATTTTATGCAGCGTGCAAATTCATTGGGGGTATTGAATCGTAAAATTACAAGACCAAAGACAAAAGTATTTGATAGTTATTTTGACAGACTATTTGGTAAGACTGGGTCAGATTTAAAAATTGACATTAAGCCTGTCGGCGAAATTAATATCAAAGCAGGCTATCAAGGACAGAATGTAAAGAATCCAACCTTACCTGAACGAGCGCGTAAGAATGGCGGCTTTGACTTTGATGCGAATACGAATTTTAGTATGAATGCAAGTATTGGAGATAAATTAAGATTTCCAATTAATTTAAACTCTTTGTCCAATCTTGGTTTTGATAATCAAATTAAATTAAATTATAAGGGTAAGAAGGATGAGGTGATTAAATATATTGAAGCAGGTAATATCAATTATGTTTCTAGAAGTACATTAATTCCTAGTACACAAAATTTATTTGGTATCAAAACGCAATTGCAATTTGGAAAGTTATTTGTGACGGGGACCATTGCGAATCAAAAATCTCAACGCCAGTCTATGGCTTTACAAGGTGGGTCTTCTACACAACGTTTTCAAAAAAGATTAGATGATTACGAAGAGAATAGACACTTTTTATTAGCACAGTATTTCAGAAACAATTATAACAAGGCAATGAGTACCTTGCCTGTGATTAATTCTCAAATACAAATCAAGCGTATTGAAGTTTGGGTAACCAATCGAAATGGCCAGACGACCAATGCTAGAGATGTAATTGGTTTAACAGATATTGGTGAGCCTATTTTAAGAAAAGAGCGAAAAGCATATGAGAGCAATCCAAATAATCCCTTCCCTGATAATAGTGCCAATAAATTATATTCAGAGATTATTAATAACCCAAATGCTAGAAATCCTGCTGGCGTATCTGCTGTTTTGGCTCAACAAGGATTAAGGTCTGCAGAAGATTATGAAAGAACCTTTGCAAGAAAGTTAACAGAGAATGAATATTTTTTTAATGGGCAAGTGGGTTTCTTGTCATTGAATATTCCTTTGCAAGCAGATGAAGTATTGGCTGTAGCCTTTCAGTATACTTACAATGGTAAGGTATATCAAGTGGGTGAATTTTCTGAAGGTGTTGCTTTGGATCCGAATAAAGGCGTACAACAAATATTGTATTTAAAGTTATTGAAGGCAACAACACAAAGAACAGATTTGCCCATCTGGGATTTAATGATGAAGAATGTCTACTCTCTGGATTTATTTGGCGCTATTCAACAACAAGATTTTCAGCTGAATATTTTATATGAAGAACCAAGTGCAGGTTTGAAAAGGTATCTGCCTGTAACAAACAAAGCTTATGAAGGAAAGTCTTTAATTAAAATTTTACAACTAGATCGATTGAATAATCGAAACGATCCGCAACCAGATGGAGTTTTCGATTATGTGGAAGGCTATACTGTATTGTCAAATATGGGGAGAATCGTTTTTCCGTTGTTAGAACCTTTTGGAAAAGATTTACAAGAAATTGCATTTGCTGGAATAGATACCAATACTTCCAAAAAATATATCTATCCACAACTTTATCGCAATATTAAAGCCGAGGCACAAACTTTTGCCAACTTGAATCGATTTGTGATGGAAGGTCAAGTGAAGGGCAGCGCTGGTGGTTCGGAGATTAGTTTAAATGCATTTAATGTGCCTCCGGGTTCTGTGAGTGTGCGTGCAGGGGGGCAAATTTTGAAAGAAGGGATGGATTATATTGTGGACTATGGCTCCGGAACAGTTAGGATTATCAATCCTGGCATTTTGAGTTCTAATATTCC
This sequence comes from uncultured Sediminibacterium sp., assembly GCA_964492205.1. Lineage (GTDB taxonomy): Bacteria > Bacteroidota > Bacteroidia > Chitinophagales > Chitinophagaceae > Sediminibacterium. The sequence continues at coordinate 8,341 of CAZBJP010000014.1, read as the reverse complement.
TGTGAATGTATCTTATGAAAATAATTTAGGCTTTGGATTCCAAGAGAGAGGATTCAGGGCTTTAAGGATTGATTATTTAGCGAGTAAAAATTTCAATTTCGGATTGTCTTCGTCACGTTTAAGTGAGCGACCATTTTTTACTAAAACTAATTTTGGATCAGATCCAATTAAAAATGCGATGTATGGTTTTGATTTTAATTATAAAAAAGATTTACCTGGGTTAACTAGATTATTAGATAAGCTACCATTCTATAGTACTAAAGCAAAATCGTCGATTGTTGCCTATGGAGAAGCAGCTTATTTAAAACCAGGACATGCACAACAAATTGGCAAGGGTGGATCTGGTGTCGTCTACTTAGATGACTTTGAAGCCACAAGAACGAATATAGATTTGAGGTTTCCTTTTACAGCTTGGACCCTTGCTTCTACTCCTTTAGATCGTTTTTCAGAAGGGGCACTGGCGGATTCTGTTGACTACAATAAAAATAGAGCAAGACTAGCTTGGTATACCATAGAACCAAATTTACAAGACCGAAATAGTTCAAATAATCCTTTAGCAAATAATGTTGCTGCATTGAGTGATCCTAGAATACGACAAGTATTTACCAATGAATTATTTCCACAAAAAACAACCAATATTACGGATGTACAATTGCCTACATTTGATTTAAGCTATTATCCAAAAGAACGTGGACCATATAACTATAATTATAAAGATTTAGATGCAAATGGTAGGGTTAAAAATCCTTCAGATAAATGGGGTGGTATCATGCGTTCTTTAGATCAAACTGATTTTGAAACAGGAATTATTGAGTATGTAGAGTTCTGGGTGCAAGATCCATTTATTAAATCAGCGGCTACAAGAGGTAAATTGTTTTTGAACTTGGGTAATGTGAGTGAGGATATTTTAAAAGATGGTAGACGTTTTTATGAAAATGGCATGCCAACACCTACCATTCCTGCAAGTATTGATAGTTCAACATGGGGCAGGGTGCCTGTGAATCCTATTCAGGTAACCAATGCATTTAGTAATAATCCTGAAGATAGAAAGTACCAGGACGTTGGACTAGATGGGTTGGGTGATGATGATGAGCGTGCAAAAAAAGCTTATCTGATCAATCAAATAGGGAATAGCGTAGTTGCGCAACAGTTCACAAAAGATCCATCTGCAGACAATTATGTGTGGTATCGTGATGCAAGTTATGATGCTGCTGGCGCCAATATTTTAAGCAGGTATAAATATTTTAATAACCCACAAGGTAACTCTGCACTGGCAGGTACAAGTCAATTTAGTAGTGCAGCTACCTTATTACCTGATAATGAAGATTTGAATAGAGACAATACGTTGAATGAGACTGAGGCTTATTTTGAATATGAGATTGATTTACAGAAAGGGCAATTAGGCGTGAATGCAACTAGGTATGTGACGGATTCAAAAACAGTAAATGCAACTTTAGCAGATGGAAGTAAATCTATAGAGAATTGGTATTTATTTAGAGTGCCTATTAAGTCCTTCTCTAATAGAATGGGAGGAATTCGAGATTTTAAATCTATTCGTTTTTTAAGAATGTATTTAACTGGCTTTGAGGACTCTATCACTTTACGTTTTGCTAAATTGGATTTAGTGCGTAACCAATGGAGACAATTTGCTTATGAAATAGATAGTACAAATGATTATAAATTAATTACTCCAGAAAATAATACCGCTACAGTCAATACCATTGCGGTGAGCTTGGAGGAAAATGGAAGTAGAACACCTGTAAATTATTTAGTACCACCGGGTATTGAACGTGTGCAGTTGTTAAGTAATAATGGAGTTAATCTATTGCAGAATGAACAGGCATTAAGTATACAGTTGAATCGATTACAAAAGAACACCACACCAAGGGGCGTATTTAAAACAATGAATATTGACATTCGTCGATATGGTAATCTATCTATGTTTTTACATGCTGAAAATAAAAACTACCCTAATTCATCTGCTAAGGGAGTTATCACAGCTGTATTACGCTTAGGTCAAGATTTTCAAAATAACTATTATGAAATCCGAATTCCATTAACCACCACCAAGAGTGGCAAATACGATATTGGCAGTGTTAGAGAAGTTTGGCCGCTTGAAAATGAAATGAATTTAAGTTTGACTGATTTAGTGAAACTGAAAATTGATAGAGACAAACGGAATATTAATTTCAATAGTAAGTTTAGTCAAGTACAAGCGAACAACCATACTTATTCAGTGATGGGTAATCCGAATTTAGGAGAGATACGTGGTATATTAATTGCATTTGAAAATACATCAAGTCAAACATTTTTAGATGCTGAGGTTTGGGTGAATGAATTAAGGTTATCTAACCTAGACGAGCGTGGATCATGGGCTGCTTTGGGTAGGATGGATGTGGTATTAGCAGATTTAGGAAATATTGCTGTTTCGGTGAATAATAGAACTGCAGGTTTTGGCGGCATTGAGCAAAAAATGAATGAGCGATCTAAAACTGGCTATACACAGTTAGATATTGCAACTAATATTGATGCTGGAAAATTATTGCCAAAGCAGGCTAGGCTATCTTTACCTGTATTCGCAGGTTTAAACAAAACACAAGAAAATCCTGAATTTGATCCATTTAATAAAGATATATTATATGCCGATAAGATAAAATCTGTTACAGGTACAACCAGGGACTCAATTAAAAGGGCTTCAATAGAGGAATCAACTATTAAAACATTGAATTTTACCAATGTGCGTTTTTTGCCAGGTAAGCGAAATACCATGTTGAGTGTGAGTAATTTTGACTTTAGTTATTCTTATTCTCAATTACAACAGACTAGTCCAGTTATTGAATTAAATCAGGTTGTAAAACAACGTGGATCTATTGGATACACGTTTAATAATACAGTAAAATCCTATCAGCCTTTTACAAAATGGATTAAAACAAAATCTCCTTGGTTCTCTTTGGTTAAAGATTTTAATTTTTCTCCTGCCCCTAGTTTAATTAGTTACAGAACCATATTTGATCGACAATTTGGAGAGTTTACGCCAAGAATGGTGAATTTATATGATGGCACAACTGAGAAAGTGGAAACCACTTACGACAAGTACTTTACAATGGGACGCATTTTTAATTTACGTTGGCCCATCACCAGATCTATGAGTATGGATGTTGTATCGAATTTAAACTCAAGAATTGATGAACCGGATGGTAGAATAGATACCAAAGAGAAAAAAGATTCATTGAATAGAATGTTATTGAGGGGTGGTCGTAATACTTTATACAATCAGCGTTTTTCAATACGCTATGATTTACCTACTTCAAAATTTCCCTTAACAGACTGGATTCTTGCTAGTTATAATCTGTCTACTAATTACAATTGGATTGGGGCAAGCAGATTGGCGACTTCATTAGGTAATACGATTGAAAATACTCTTTCGCATCAAGTTAACGCTCAATTTAATTTTAACAGTTTTTATAATAAATCCAAATTCATTCGTTCTGCTTTGTCTAATTCAAAACCAACTCCTAAACAAGCCAATCCATTATCTAATAAATTAATTATTAGTAAAGCCGATGCTTTAAATGGTTTAACGGGTAGGGCGAGAGATTCTGCTTATAAAAAATGGAAAGAAGCTAGAAAACAAGAACGTATTGCACTGCGCGTACTTAGAGCAAATGAAATATTAAATATTCCTCGCCCAGTCAAATCTTTAGTTGGCTTGTTGACCATGGTTCAAAATGCTTCTTTAGATTATGCTGAAAATTTGAATAGCCGATTACCAGGATTTATGTCGGGTGTACAATTTATTGATAAGGATTTCAATGGTTTTGCGCCTGGATTTGATTATGCGATGGGTAAGCAACCTGATAGTAACTGGTTGAATGCACAAGAGCGCAAGGGCTTGCTGACTAAGGATGCAAATTTCAATTTGTTGTTTAGGCAAGGCTTTGATCAAAGATTTAGTGCCAGGGTGATGATTGAACCAATTAAAACCTTTATCATAGATTTGAAATTTGATAAGACATTTACTAAAGAATATTCTGAATTATACAAGGATACAAGCTTAAACATGGATGGCTATCGTTCACATAATAATCCATTGTCTGCTGGGGGATTCAATATTAGTTATGTGGCTTTAAAAACTTTCTTTGACAAACACGATCCTAATACAATCTCCACGCAGTTTAAAAATTTCCAAAATTACCGAACAATTATTTCTAATAGAGTGGCTGCATTGAATCCTTATTGGGATCAACAAAAGGATCCAAATGGCTATGCAATTGGTTATGGTAAATATGCACAAGATGTGTTGATTCCTTCGTTTATTGCAGCTTATACTGGTAAAGATCCTAAGAAGGTGTCTTTATTGAATCAAACCAATTCAAGTATTCGTTCCAATCCATTCTCAGGAATGTTGCCAATGCCTAATTGGAATTTATTATACAATGGTTTGACTAAAATTGCAGGTTTATCTAATTTATTCTCCAATATTTCTTTGACGCATGGTTACAATGGAAGTTTGTCCATGAATAGTTTTAATAGTTCTTTATTGTACACCGATATCAATCGATTAGGTGCCCCTTCTTTTTTGGATCCAGTGAGCGGTAATTATGTACCATATTTTTTAATACCGAATGTGACGATTAGTGAAAGAATGGAGCCTTTGATTGGATTGAATGTAACTACTGTGACTCAATGGTCTATTCGATTTGAATACAAGAAGAGTCGTTTATTGGCACTGAGTTTAGTTGATTATCAATTAAGTGAAAACAATAGTACGGAGTGGGTGATAGGTACAAGCTATCGTAAAAGAGGTTTGAAATTACCTTTCAATATTCCAGGTTTGAATAACAATAAGTTATCCAATGATCTAACATTCAGATTAGATGTAGCGATGCGTGATGTCTACAATAGTAATAGTAGATTAGATCAAACCAATGCTTATGGCACAGGAGGGCAGAAGGAGATTACTTTACAACCTTCTATCGACTACGTATTGAATAGTAAGATTAATTTAAAATTCTTCTTTGATCAAAGAAAAGCCACACCTTATATTTCTTCTTCACCGCCCATCACCAATACAAGGGCGGGGGTGAATATTAGGATCGCGTTATAGCGACTCTATAAATGAGATTACTTCGCAAAATCTACGATTTTGCGAATGCGGAAAATCATTTCACAAAATCTACGATTTTGCGAATTTGGAAAATCATTTCACAAAATCTACGATTTTGCGAATTTGGAAATTCATTTCACAAAATCTACGATTTTGCGAATTTGGAAATTCATTTCACAAAATCTA
>CAZBJP010000014.1:0-2948 GCA_964492205.1 uncultured Sediminibacterium sp. | reverse complement strand
CGATTTTGCGAATGCCCATTTGATCATTTCCCTCCAGGTGACTTTTTTGCCGTACATTAAAATACCTGTTCTGTATATTTTAGCACTTAACCAAGTGGTGAATAAGAATCCACCAATCAAGGTAGCCATACTCAAAGCTAATTCCCAATAAGGAACAGTAGTAGGAACACCATATGAGATTCTGGCCATCATAACCATTGGTGAACTAAATGGTATTATGCTTGCCCAAAATGCCATTGGTGTATTGGGGTTTTGTATCACCACATTGGTGATAATATATGAAAAAATGATGGGCATGGTGATTGGGAACATTAAACTTTGTGCATCTTGTGGATCTTCATTTACCACACTGCCAATGGCAGCGAATAGGGAAGCATAAAATAAGTAACCTCCTAAGAAATAAAACAAGAAACATCCAATAATTAATGGCCAATTGGTGTTTGCCAATGTTTGTTGGATGGCGTATACGTTTTTTGCAGAGTCACTTGCTTGTGCTAAACCTGCTGCACCCATTTGATTATTAGATTGTTGTAATTGTTGTACTTGATCTTGAATTTCAGCAGGCAGTAAATTCATACCTACCCCGGTAAGTGTAACAATAAGGATTATCCACATAAAAAACTGAGTTAATCCTACAGCACCTATTCCAATGATTTTCCCAAGCATTAATTCAAAGGGCTTCACACTACTTACAATCACTTCGGCAATACGATTTGTTTTTTCTTCCATAACGCCACGCATCACCATTGATCCATATATAAACATGGTGATATAAATAAGTAAACCACTTCCATAACCAATACCCATTGCAATAGCAGCATTACTTTCCTTAATTGACTTTCCTTCATCTTCATAGGCCTTTAATTCGGCTACTTGTGCAGAGGCATGGATTGAATCCAGTATATTCTGTTGTATACCTGCATGCTCTAGCATTTGGTCTTCAATGGCAGCATTAATTTTGCTACTAATTTTCTCCTGCAAGTTAAAGCCCATTGACTTTTTAGACCTTAATATATAATCTGTTTTTGCGCCCTCTTCAAAAATAGGCATCAATAAAATATCTGAATAGCCCTTCTCTTTGTAGTTGCTGGTATCTACATCCTTAGGGAATTCAAATTTTAATTGTTTAGTACTTTTTAATTTATCCTTGAAAAAACCATTTGGGTCTACTACTGCGATCTTGCGTTCTTCGGTCCCTTTAAATGAAAAATAAGCAGAACCTACAATTAATCCCACCATCAATAAAGGCACTAGAAATGTAACAATTAAAAAACGTTTATTTTTTACCCTGCTGGTATATTCTCTTTGTATAATAATAAAAATCTTATGCATAAAATAATTTTAAAAAGTAAAGAACGATTCATGTCCTGTTGGTATGCTATTTATGTATTTTTAAATGTTTTGAAAAGCCCTTGCTTTTGCGTGGGTGTCTTCTACTAATTGAATAAAAATATCATTCAAGCTTGGCAAAACCTCATTATAGCTTGAAATAGGAACTTCTTGCTCTATCAAATATTTTAAGACCTCATTAGAAGCCACGTTATGACTCAATTTAACTAATACCTTGTTGGAATTTTTTTCTTCTTTTTCAATGACATTGAATAGTGTATTGTCCTTAACTAATTCGGGGTGCTTAGTTTCAATAGCAAAAATATATTCCTTGTATTGTTGTTTTATGTCAGCAACCGTTCCATCTAATATCTTCTTACCTAAGTTTACTAAAACAATATGGTCGCAAATTTCCTCTACCTGTTCCATACGGTGTGTGCTAAAAATAATGGTGGCACCTTTTTTAGCCAATGTATAAATTTCGTCCTTAATTAAATTGGCGTTCAAAGGATCTAATCCACTAAATGGTTCATCTAAAATGATTAATTTAGGTTCATGTAATACAGTAATCACGAATTGTAATTTTTGGCTCATCCCCTTACTTAGGTCTTCGACTTTTTTATTCCACCAACTTTGCATTTCAAATTTCTCAAACCAATACTTGATACGCTCCATTGCTTCTGATTTACTTAAGCCTCTCAATTGTGCAAGGTATAATGCTTGCTCGCCAATTTTCATCTTTTTGTATAATCCACGCTCCTCAGGCATATATCCAATCTCGCGTATATCTAATAATGGATCAAAATGTTTGCCGTCTAGTTTTATCTCACCACCATCTGGATAAAAAATCCCAGTGATCATTCTAAGTAAAGTGGTTTTACCTGCACCGTTGGGTCCAAGCAAACCAAAAATGCTCCCTTTTTGAATGTCGAAACTTATATCATCTACCGCTTTTTGCGTGGCATAATGTTTTACTAAATGGTTTAAACTTAAAAGTGGCTCCATGTAAATTAATTTGTCCTAAATGTACTGTGATTTAGTTAATTCTAAGGCCTCATTTTTGATAAGAGGAAAAAGGGAGCATGTAGACGCTTATATGCTCGGGATATTGGATTATATTCGTGTAAATAATTAGATTATGTTCTCAAAGAAATTTTTCTTGAATGTTTTTTTATTGCTTGCTTTAGTAGGACTTTCGAGTTGGGGGTTTTTAGTACACCGTACGATCCACCAGATAGCAGTATACAATTTACCCGAACCAATGCGTAGTTTTTTTTATGCTGATATGGATAACTTAGTGTTCAATGCGCCACGCCCAGATATCAGAAGGAATAAAGATAAAACTGAGGATACGAAACATTTTGTGGATTTGGAAGCTTATGGACCCAATGCAGCAAATGAAATGCCAGCAGATTGGGATGCTGCAGTTAAAAAATATGGCAAAGATAGTTTGATCAAATGGGGGTGGGGGCCTTACAATGCAATCATGCAATTGGATCATTTAACAGCTGCATTTAAATCTAAGAACAAAGACAGTATTTTATTTTATGCTGCAGATCTTGGGCATTATGTAGCAGATTTGCATGTGCCTTTACATACAACAATGAACTATGATGGAC
>CAZBJP010000013.1:0-29865 GCA_964492205.1 uncultured Sediminibacterium sp. | reverse complement strand
GTTTAAGCAAGCATATTAGCCACACAAAATATATTACTACTCGTTTTGGTAATGTTTTGGGTTCTAACGGATCTGTAATTAATAGATTTAAACAACAAATAGAAAAGGGCGGGCCAATAACCGTAACGCATCCTAACATTACGCGTTATTTTATGACGATACCAGAGGCTTGTCAATTGGTATTAGAAGCTGGCAGTATGGGTAATGGTGGTGAGATATTTGTTTTTGATATGGGCCAGCCAGTTGCCATTGCCGACCTTGCTAAAAAAATGATTCGTTTATACGGCCTAATCCCTAATATTGATATTGATATTGTGTATAGTGGACTCCGCCCCGGCGAAAAGTTGTATGAAGAGCTTTTAAATGATGGTGAAAATACAGGCAATACCTACCACGATAAAATAATGATTGCAAAAGTGCGTGACGTTGCATTTGAAGAAATTAAAGATCATTTTAATGCACTAGTCTCACTCATTAACCAGGCCGAAAGTGAAATGTTCCTAGTTGCTAAAATGAAAGAAATTGTACCAGAGTTTGTGAGCAACAATAGCGTGTTTGAGAAGCTTGATATGGGTGGTAAAGTGGTTGGATTGGATTAGTGTGGTCCAGACGGCCAATTCCTATATTCAAATAACCGTAAATCATTAATTTGTTGATTTACAGCGTTAAATAGTTTAATTTGACATCTACTTTTATCTAAAATTGTAAAAAAATAGATTCTGGTGCGTAGTTTAGTGCGCAGCTTTTCAAGTAATATTAATAATATGTTTCATGTAACTTTAAAAAATGGCAAAGCATTCACATGTGATCCTAACGATACTATTTTTGAAGGTGCAAAAAAAAATGGAATAATACTTGAGCACTCTTGTTTATCTGCAAGATGTAGAAGTTGTGCAGTGCAAATTGAATCTGGTAATGCAATAGATAAGCTTGATGATTTGGTTCTTTCAAAAGAAGAGAAATTAAATAGATGGATACTTTCGTGTAATGCTCTACCAGTTTCAGATGTTGTGTTAAATGTCGAAGATTTAGGGAAAATCCAAATTTTTGAAAAAGTAATTCTCCCTGCCAAAATACAATCAATTAATAAGTTAAATGAAAGTGTTTTAGAGGTGACTCTAAGATTTCCTCCAAATTCAAATTTTGGCTTCAATTCAGGACAATATGTAAATATTATAAATGGTCAAATAAAAAGAAGTTACTCAATAGCAAATGCTTATAAAGAAAATGGGATGCTCACTTTTTTCATCAAAAAATATGAAAATGGATTGATGAGTAACTATTGGTTTGAATTAGCGAAAGTAAACGATTTACTCAGAATAGAGGGGCCATTAGGTTCCTTTTTCCTAAGAGAAAATGAACAAGAAAATATTGTTTTTTTAGCTACAGGTACTGGGGTTGCTCCAATTAAAGCTATTTTAGAAAATATAAGCAGATCTGAAGATCAATTTAGGAATAAAAATTTATGGCTTTTTGTAGGTGCCAGATATGAGAATGACTTATTTTGGGATCCAAGTGAGTTGAGTAATATCAATAACCTAATATACATACCTGTATTGTCAAGAGCTTCGAAGGAATGGAAAGGTGAAAAAGGTTATGTCCAAGATATTGTAATTAAACTTAAAATATCATTAGAAAAGTCTCAAGTTTATGCTTGCGGTTCAGACAATATGATTGAAGCAGCAAAAAAAATATTAATTGAAAAGGGATTAAATAAAGTACATTTTTTTTCAGATGCATTTGTGCAATCAAATTAATTAAAATGAAGGCAGTAATATTAGCGGGAGGCTTAGGAACCCGATTAAGTGAAGAAACAGTGTCCAAGCCAAAGCCAATGGTTGAAATAGGTGGTAAGCCTATATTGTGGCATATAATGAAAACATATTCATTTTATGGAATAAATGATTTTATTATTTGTTGTGGTTACAAAGGGTATGTGATTAAAGAATATTTTCAAAATTATTTTCTGCATCAATCAGATGTTACCTTCGATATGAAAGGAAACAAAATGATTGTGCATAAAGAAAGAGCAGAACCCTGGTCCGTAACTTTAATTGATACAGGAGATGATTCAATGACTGGAGGAAGACTAAAGAGGGTAGCTTCGTATCTTCAAAACGAGGAAAGTTTTTGCTTCACTTACGGCGATGGTGTAGCAGATGTTAATATTAAAGATTTAATTGCATTTCATAAATCGCATGGAAAAGAGGCAACTTTAACTGCTACATACCCACCAGGTAGATTTGGTGCATTAGAAATTATAGACAACGAGGTAAAACAGTTTCAAGAAAAACCTAGAGGAGATGGTGCTTTAATTAATGGTGGTTATTTTGTGCTTTCTCCAAAAGTTTTTGACAGAATAGATGGTGATGCTTCAGTTTGGGAACAAGAACCGTTAAAGGGACTTGCAAAAGAAAAGCAATTAATGGCCTTTAAGCATGAGGGTTTTTGGCAGCCAATGGATACCTTGAGAGATAAATATTATTTAGAGGAATTATTAGAAACAAATACCGCACCATGGAAAATATGGGAAGACTAAAAGGTAAAGTAAATCCTAAGTTTTGGAGGGGTAAAAAGGTCTTTATTACAGGGCACACTGGCTTTAAAGGAAGCTGGTTATCTTTGTGGTTACAAGACATGGGGGCTGTTGTAAAGGGGTATGCTTTAGAGCCCAACACAAATCCCAACCTTTTTACACAGGCGAATGTGGCAACAAACATGGATTCTGAAATAGGTGATATAACCGATTTGATTCATATTTCGGAGTCAATGAAGGCATTTAATCCAGAGGTTTTAATTCATATGGCAGCACAACCATTGGTAAGACTTTCCTATAAGGACCCAATTTTAACCTACGCGACTAATGTAATGGGAACAGTTAACGTTCTGGAAGCTGCAAGAAAGTGCACTAATTTAAAAGCAGTAGTGTCTGTTACAACAGATAAATGTTATGAAAATAGAGAGTGGGCGTGGGGTTATCGAGAAAATGAACCCATGGGAGGTTATGACCCATATAGTAGTAGTAAAGGTTGTGCCGAATTAGTAACTGCAGCTTATAGAAAATCGTTTTTTAATGAAAATAATACCGCTTTTTTAGCTTCAGCTAGAGCTGGGAATGTAATTGGTGGTGGAGATTGGGCTGAAGATCGATTAATTCCTGATATTTTGAGAGCGTTTGAAAAAAATGAACCTGTTATTGTTAGAAATCCATTGTCTACAAGGCCCTGGCAACACGTTTTAGAACCATTATCAGGGTATTTAGTTTTAGCTCAACATTTATTTGATGAAGGTAGTAGCTTTGCGGAGGGCTGGAATTTTGGACCCAAAGACGAAGATTGTAAACCAGTAAGCTGGATTTTAGAAAAAATGGTAGACATATGGGGAAATGGCGCAAAATGGGAGTTAGATAAAAATAATAATCCACATGAAGCAGGTTTTTTAAAATTAGATTGTTCTAAAGCTGCTATGCGTTTAAATTGGTCTCCAAAGTGGAATTTAGAGAACACATTGGAAAGTATAATAAATTGGCATCAAAATTATTTATCTCAAAAAAATATCCAAGAACAATGTTTTTTTGAAATAGCAAAATATCAAAACGATTAAAAAATGAGCAATACATTAGAAACTTTAAGATCAGAAATTGCTGTCCTGGTAAAAGAATATGCAAAAGAACAATATAAGGCAAAAGCATTTGTGCCTGGTGAAACTGTGATTCCGCCCTCAGGAAAATTATTAGGAGAAGAAGAATTGCAAAATATGGTTGCAGCCTCCTTAGATGGTTGGCTAACAACAGGGAGGTTTAACGCTGAATTTGAAAAAAAATTAGCCACTTTTTTAGGAGTAAAATATTGCTTGTCAGTAAATTCTGGGTCATCTGCAAATTTGGTTGCATTTAGCACACTAACATCACCAAAACTTGGAGAAAGAGCAATCAAAAAAGGAGATGAAGTAATTGGCGTAGCAGCTGGTTTTCCAACGACAGTGAATCCAATAATTCAATTTGGGGCTATACCTGTTTTTGTTGATGTAGATATTAAAACACATAATGTCAATGCTGAATTGATTGAAGCCGCAATCACACCTAAGACAAAAGCTATTATGTTGGCTCATGCCTTAGGAAATCCGTTTAATTTAGAAAAAGTAGTAGATCTATGTAAAAAATATAATTTGTGGTTAATAGAAGATACTTGTGATGCCTTAGGGGCCGAATTTAATGGTCAAAAATGTGGCACTTTTGGTGACATAGGAACTTTAAGTTTTTATCCAGCTCATCATATGACAATGGGAGAGGGGGGTGCTGTTTTCATGAATAATCCTGAATTAAAAATAATTGCAGAGTCGTTTAGAGACTGGGGACGTGATTGTTATTGTGCACCTGGTTGTGATAACACATGTGGTTGTCGTTTTGAACAGAAACACGGAGATTTACCTTACGGGTATGATCATAAATATGTGTACTCACATTCAGGATATAATTTAAAAATAACTGATATGCAAGCAGCTTGTGGATTGGCTCAGTTAAATAAGTTGGAATTTTTTATTCAGCGTAGGAGAGAAAACTATACTTATTTAAGAGGCCGTTTAGAAACGATAAGTGATTTTTTAGAGCTGCCTGAACCAACTCCTAATAGTAATCCCTCGTGGTTTGGATTTCCTTTAACACTAAAGCCTGAAGCTGGTGTAACTAGATTAGAATTGACGCGCTTCCTAGATGACAATAAAATTGGTTCACGTCTTTTATTTGCAGGAAATTTATTAAAACAGCCTTATTTTAAAGATGTTCAGTATAGGGTTGTTGGAGAACTTACTAATACTGACATTACAATGAACAATACTTTTTGGATAGGTGTACAACCTTCCCTTAGTCATGAACATTTTGAATATGTTGGCAAAAAATTAGAAGAATTTTTCGGACTAAATTTTTAGAAAGAAAATTATTTTAAAATTTAATGTGCATTATATAATAGTTAATAAACTTTTAGGAACAAATCATAAAATAAGATTTAAATGATGTCAACTAAACAAGGGCAATTTTTTATTGACATTGAAGATTTAGAATTTATTTCCAGAAATGGGAAGTCGACATTTAACAAACTAAAAGGGCAAAATATTTTAATTATTGGTGCTACATCTTTTGTTGGGATGTGGGTCACTGAAGCAATTTTATACGCAGACATAAAATATAATTTAGAAATTTCAATCACACTCATTAGTAGAAATAAGGTTAAAACAATTGAAAGATTTAAATCTTTTATTTCATCAGGTAAAATATTTCCTATTTATAAGTCTTTACAAGAAGTACAAAAATCTGAATTGTTTGGGATTAACCAAGTGGTCAACTTGGCGACTTTAACAGATAGTACATCTGGAGATCTACAATTGATTGACAATATTCAGATGTTTCAGAAATTTTGGAGTTTATTAGACACTAATACCGTTAAAAACATATTGTTTACAAGTTCCGGAGCGGCTTATGGAAAAAATCCTGAAAAACTTATTCATTTGAAGGAAGAGGATGCTGCAAATATAAATATTAATTATAAAAATTTAGGATATGGTCTAGGCAAAATATCCTCTGAGTATCTTGGTTTTCAATGGGCAGAGAGAGATAATTTTAATTTTAAAGTAGCTCGATTGTTCTCTTTTTCAGGAGCATTTTTGCCTTTAAAAAGTAATTACGTAATAGGGAATTTTATTAATAATGTAATTAATAATGAACCATTATTAATCAAAAATCCAGGCAAGGTCTATAGATCATTCCTCTATGGTGCTGAATTGGCTTTATGGCTGTGGAAAATATTAGTTGAAGGGAATAATACTGTATACAATGTTGGTTCAGATAAAGAAGTTACAACAATTGATTTAGCAAAATTGATTTCTGATATGTCATGTAACAATCAAAAGGTTATAATTATGACTGAAAATATTCAGAATAATGAATCTTATATTCCTAACATTGAAAAAATTAAAAAAGAACTATCAGTAGATATAAAGTATAATTTAAGTGACAGTATCATTAAAATGATAAATTGGTATAAAAAATATGAAAAAAACGGTATCTGAAGTAACTTCTGATTTTATTGCTTCAAAAGGAATTGACAAAGTTTTTCTACTAACTGGTGGAGGAATTATGTACTTAACGGATGCGTTTGCAAAAAATGAGAAAATTGATTACATATGTAATTTTCATGAACAAGCGTGTGCAATTGCTGCTGAGGGTTATGCAAGAGTTTCTGGTAAGCCAGGTGTATGTTTAGTTACAACAGGGCCTGGTGCTTCAAATGCAATTTCAGGCGCTTTGAGTGCATGGCATGATTCTATCCCTTTAATAATAATTTGTGGTCAAGTAAGAACAAATATAATCGCAGATGATTATGATAATATTAGACAAATAGGCCCGCAAGAGGCAAACATTATTGAATTAGCAAAGTCTATGACTAAATATGCTATTTCAGTAAGAAATAAAGAAGACATTTATGAAATATTAGATGAAGCTTTTGAGAAGGCTACCTCTGGTAGACCTGGTCCAGTATTAATTGAAATACCATTAGATATACAGTCTGCATTTGTAGATAATATTAGACCTGAATACGAAATTCATAACAAATTAAGACAAATTGAAGTTAGTGATGACCAAATTGAATCATTTTTTTGCGAAATAAATAAATCTAAATTTCCGATTTTATTTCCTGGGAACGGAATTAGAATTGGAAACTCATATGATTTATGGATCAAATTTTTAAATTTGATTAATATTCCAGTGGTTTTACCATATTGTGCAAAAGACCTTGTTCCTTTTGATAATTATTTAAATCTTGGAGTTGTAGGAACAAACGGCCAAAGACCAGCAAATTTTGCTGTTCAAAATTGCGACTTATTCATTTCTTTAGCTTCCGGACTTAGTATTAGTAAAATTGGATTTAATGCCGCTGGATTTGCCCCTTTTGCAAAAAAAATTGCAATTGATATAGATAAATCACAATTGACATCTCATCCAATAAATATTGATATAAGAATTCAAAGTGATATCAAAATATTCTTAGAAAAAGCAATTAGTTGGCTTTCTAAACATAGTTTAGAAATAAATAATAAGTGGATTGATGCATGCAAATATTGGAAAAATAAATATCCAATGAGGAATGAAAGTTGGGAAAAAGATCTTTGCCATGTTAACATGTATAATTTCATTGAAAAATTATCGATAAAAGCTGATAGTGAGGCTGTAATATTAACTGGAAATGGCTATGAATGCCCAGGAGTTTATCAATCTTTCCAGGTTAAGAATAAACAGCGTGTTTTAATTAGTGGAAATTGGGGTGCGATGGGATGGGACTTACCGGCAGCGGTTGGAGCTGCGGTCGCAGTAAAAAATAAGCAAGTCTTTTTGTTAACTGGCGATGGAAGCGTTATGTTAAATATACAAGAATTGGCAACAATCAAAGCAAATAAGCTGCCTGTCAAAATTTTTATTTTTAATAATAAAGGCTATGCGGCTATTCGGTTTACACAAAATAATTTACTTAATGGATATTTAGTGGGAGCTGATTTTACAACAGGATTAACAAATCCTTCATTTGAATTGTTGGCAAATGCCTTTGATTTAAAATATTATCAAATCAATAACAATTCTGAAATTGATGACACAATTTTAAATGTATTAAAAGAAGTAGGGCCTGTGCTGTGCGAGTTAAATATTTCTGAAGATGTAAGGATAGAACCAAAAGCTCAAGCAATAAAAAATTCAGATGGCACAATCACATCTAAACCTTTAAATGACATGTATCCATATTTGCCAGAAGAAGAGATAAATTATAATAATAATTTTTTTAGAGATTAATGAACAAATTTTATTTATATAGTTTGAATAGCACCTCCTTGGTTAAGGATGTGGTATATAATTTAAATTTAGCTGGAAGAGATGGTCTTGCTTTTCTTCACGATGAAAATAGTAAAGAACTTTTATATGTTTTTACAGATGGTGATATCAGAAGAGCATTGTTAAATGGAATAACTCTTAATGCAAATATTAACGATCTTATTAATGACAAAAAACAAAATGGAAAATCAAATTTTATTTTTGAAACTCAGCATAAATCAAGTGAAGAGTTAATAGAGAAAATGGATCATTATGGCATTAGACAAATAATTATATTGGATGAAAATAAAACAATTTTAAATATTGTTCACAAAGAAGATTTAGTATTGTTTGGCAAAAAAGTAAATACGAGTGTTTTAATTATGGCTGGAGGTTTTGGTAAAAGATTGATGCCATATACTTTAGAAACACCAAAGCCAATGCTAAAAGTAAATGAAGTTCCACTATTAGAAGTTCAAATTGACAGGTTAAAGACGTTTAATTTGGAAAATTTTTTTATTTCTGTTTTTTATTTAAAAGATGTAATTAAAAATTATTTTAAGGATGGTGCCAGTAAAGGTATTAATATTAATTATTTAGAAGAAAAAAGTCCATTAGGTACAGCAGGGTGTATTAGCTTAATTGAAGATAAAAATTTTGACAACTTGTTAATATTGAATGGAGACATCTATTGTCCGTTGGATATTACAAAGTTGATTAATTTTCACATCCATAATTCTTGTGACATTACAATGTGTGTTAAAGAGTTTCAATATCAAATCCCATATGGAACGATAAAAACTGATGGTCTAAATTTAATTGAAATTAGCGAAAAACCGTTTATAAATTATTTTGTTAATGCCGGCATATATATAATTAATAAGGATATATTATCCCATTTAAAATCCAATATCAAGGTTGATATAACTGATTTAATAGAAAATATGAGACAACTTAATAAAACAGTTAAATGTTATCCAATCTATGATGAATGGATTGATATGGGGACCCCTGAAGATTACTTAAGACTTAATGATAAACTAAAAAATAGCAATAATGAATAACTATTCTGTAAGCCAAATCACTCAAAAAAAATATGAGATTCCTTCATTGATTGATGATAAAGAAAATATAGATAATTTTTTGCACACAAATGAGGGTAAAAAAGTTGTAGTTGTTCAGGGGCTAGGATTTGTGGGTTCAGTTATGTCTTTAGTTGTTGCAAATTCGTTTGACTTAGATTTTGCGGTCATTGGTATAGACTTGCCTTCTGAGTCCTCATATTGGAAAGTTTGCTCAATAAATGAAGGAACATTCCCAATTTTAACTTCTGATGTAAACGTTGAAAAATTTTATGAAAATTCAAAATCGAATAAAAACTTTTATGCTACTTGTGACGATTACGCATATTCAGTTGCCGATGTAATAGTTGTTGATATAAATTTGGATGTAAATAAAAAATATGATGATTCTAATAGGCTTATTTATGATGTGAATTTAAATTCATTCAAAAAAGCTATAGAAAATATCGCAAATTTATGCAAACAAGATGTATTGATTTTGGTCGAAACAACTGTTCCTCCTGGTACATGTTTAAATGTAGTTAAACCTATTTTTGAAGAAGTATTTCAAAAGAGAGGCTTGAGATTAAATTATAAAATTGGACATTCATATGAAAGAGTTATGCCAGGTCCAAATTATATTGATTCAATTAGAAATTTTTATAGAGTGTATTCAGGAATTAATGAAGAAAGTGCAAATGAAGTTGAAGCATTTTTAAAAAAAATTATTTATACAGATAAATATCCTTTAACTAGGCTTGCTAATACTACATCTACAGAAATGGCAAAGGTTTTAGAAAACTCCTATCGAGCAATGAACATATCATTTATTGAAGAGTGGAATTATTTTGCTGAAAATTCGAATGTAGATTTGAGTGAGGTTATTCATGCAATAAAAATGAGGCCAACCCATCAAAATATTATGTTTCCTGGTTTAGGAGTTGGTGGGTATTGTTTAACAAAAGATTCTCTACTTGCTAGTTGGGCTGCAAAGGAATTTTACAATCTTGAAGGCTTAAGTATGAGTGAAAATGCGGTTAGAATTAATGATTATATGCCAAATCATTCATTTAATAATATTATAAAAACGTGTGGCGATTTAAGTGGTAAAAAAATATTGATCCTAGGAGTATCTTATTTAGGAAATGTAGGAGATACAAGATATTCTCCTGTTGAAATTTTATATAATAAGTTGATACAATCTTTTGCTATAATTCAATTACATGATCCTTATATTAAGTATTGGGAAGAAGTTAAGACTTATGTTGAAACTGATATTGAATCTGTCATTAATGATAATTTTGACATCATTGTGTTTTGTACTAGACATAGTATATATCTGCAAGATCATAAATTTAATATTTGGTTAAATAGTTTGAGTAACAAAATTATTTTTGATACAAACCTTGTATTAAATACTGAAAAAATTCATTTATTAAAAAACAAAAATGTAGTTAAAATCATTGGAAACGGTATAAATTAAACAAATATGAAAAAAGTACTTTTAATTGGTGGAGCAGGATTTATTGGATTTAATATTGCTAAATATTTGACAAATAATAGAAAATATAATTTAACTATTATAGATAATTTCTTCAGAGGTAAAATGGATGATGATTTTAAATCATTTGTTTCAAAAAACAATATTAAAGTAATTAATGCAGATTTGACAGATTCAAAATCTTTTGATTTATTAGAAAAAGATTATGATTATGTATATTTTTTAGCTGCTGTAGTTGGGGTTAAATATACAGAAGAAATTCCTAATGAACTTATCAGAATTAATACTTACTTAACCTTGAATACATTAGAATGGTTGAAAAATTCTAGATGTAAAAAAGTTTTATTTACATCTACAAGTGAGTGTTATGCCGGTACTATTGAAAAATTTAGTTATAAAATCCCAACTGACGAATTTGTTCCTTTGACTATTGAGGACATAACTAACCCAAGATTTACTTATGCAATCACAAAGATGTTAGGCGAATCTGGATTTTATCATTATTCTAAAGTTTTTGGATTTGAAACAACAACTGTGAGATATCACAATGTTTATGGACCTAGAATGGGATTTAAACATGTGATTCCTCAAATAATTCAAAGAATTCTATCTAATGAATCTCCTCTCAAAATTTATGGATTTGATCAAACAAGATCTTTTAATTATATCGAGGATGCTGTTTTGGGTACTGTTTTAGCAATGGAACAACCAAATACTAATAGAGAAATTTTTCATATCGGCGATAGTGTAGAAATAACAATTGAAGAACTTGTTAACCATATTTCTCAAATTCTTAATTTTAATGGCCCATATGATCATGTTCCGGCACCTAATGGTTCAGTTTCAAGAAGATGTCCAGATATTACAAAAGCGACTAATTTGTTAGGATATAAGCCAAAACACCATTGGAAAGATGGGGTTTCTCTTACAACTAATTGGTATAAAGATTACATTTTAAACAACGGAAATATTTTTGAATAAATTTATTATGAAAACAGATAAAAATATTGTTGATTTTATAAAATCAAAATTTCCTGAAAAAGAAGTTGTTAATTTACATGAACCATTATTTATAGGAAATGAATTCGCATATGTTAAAGATGCTATAGACTCAACTTTTGTATCTTCAGTTGGTAAATATGTTGATAAATTTGAGCAAATGATATGTGATTACACTGGTTCCAAATTTGCAATTGCAACCGTAAATGGTACCGCCGCTTTACATATATCATTATTAATAGCTGGTGTTAAATCTGGTAATTTAGTTATAACACAGCCACTATCTTTTGTAGCAACATGTAATGCAATATCATATATTGGTGCGCAGCCAGTCTTCGTAGATGTTGATATGGAAACTATGGGGATGTGTCCTAATAGTTTGGAATTATTTTTAAAATTAAATACCATTACAAAAGGGAATAAGTGTTATTATAAAGAAACTAACCAATTGATTTCAGCCTGTGTTCCTATGCATAGTTTTGGACACCCAAGTAAAATAGAGGAAATAAATGAAATATGTATTAGATACCATATTACTTTAATTGAAGATGCGGCTGAATCACTTGGTAGTAAAATAAATAATATTCATACAGGTACAATTGGGAAAATAGGTGCTTATAGTTTTAATGGGAATAAAACAATTACTTGCGGTGGAGGAGGAATGATTGTTACAAATGATGACACACTTGGAAAATTGGCTAAACATCTTACTACAACTGCAAAAATTAATCATAAATGGGAGTATATACATGATCAGGTAGGTTATAATTACAGACTTCCAAATCTAAATGCAGCATTTGCTTGTGCTCAAATGGAAATGCTAGAAAAATATATTGAAAACAAA
The DNA here is from genome assembly GCA_964492205.1 of uncultured Sediminibacterium sp. GTDB lineage: Bacteria > Bacteroidota > Bacteroidia > Chitinophagales > Chitinophagaceae > Sediminibacterium. The sequence goes on along the minus strand of CAZBJP010000013.1, from coordinate 17,605 downwards.
AGGGAATTGGCACAATCTTACATTGATTTCTTTAATGATGATAATGATTTGTTATTCAAAAAAGAACCTCCAAACACGAGATCAAATTATTGGTTAAACACAGTATTATTTCCAAGTTCAATACAAAGAGATGATTTTTTGAAGTATGCTTCTGATAATAAAATTAATGCAAGGCCTGCCTGGAAATTAATGACAAATTTAATTATGTATAAAAATTGTCCTAAAATAGAAACGCCCAATTCAATAAATATTGAAGAAAGAGCAGTAAATCTCCCAAGTAGTGTAAGATTATGAATAAATTAAAAATAGGATATTTTGCAGATGGACCATGGTCACATCAGGCGTTTAAAAAAATAATTCAAGATCCAAGTTTAAATATTCTTTTTGTTGTTCCAAGGTTTGATTCAGTAGATTCAGAATTAGAAAAACTTGCGTTGCTTCACAATATTGATTTCATAAAATCTAAAAATATAAATAATATAGATTTTATAGAATCGCTTCGTAAATATGATTGTGACATATTTATTTCATTAAGTTTTAATCAAATTTTCAAAACTGATATAATTAATTTACCTCCTTTTAAAACGATAAATGTGCACTGTGGAAAATTGCCATTCTATAGGGGCAGAAATATTTTAAATTGGGCATTAATAAATGATGAAAAAGAATTTGGTATCACAGTTCATTACGTTGATCTAGGTATAGATACTGGGGATATCATTTTACAAAAATTGTATCCTATAGACGACAATGATACATATAATTCTTTATTGCATAGAGCATATACTGGTTGTGCGGATATTTTATATGAGTCTTTGAAAATTATTCAATCTGGTGATGTTAAAACTATACCGCAAAATTCAATACATCCAGTTGGGTTTTATTGCGGTTTAAGGGGGGAGGGAGATGAAAAGATAAATTGGAACCAAACATCCAGGCAAATTTTTAATTTTATTCGGGCAGTGTCTTATCCAGGCCCAATGGCCTCTTCATTTTTTAATGGGGAATTAGTGAAAATAAATGCCTCCAAAATGATTCAAAATGCCCCTTCGTATGTTGGTACTCCAGGACAAATAATAGGGAAAAATGATAATGGACATTTCATAGTAAAAACATTAGATTCTTTTATTGAAATTTTTGATATCGAAACTAATTGTAAATTAAAAATAGGAATAAATTTAGTATGAGAAAAGTATTAATAATTGCAGAAGCTGGTGTAAACCACAACGGAAATATTGAAATAGCAAAAAAATTGATCGACGCTGCTTGTGAAGCTAATGCTGATATTGTAAAATTCCAAACATTTAAAGCAGATAAATTAGTAAGTAGAAATGCTAAAATGGCTGAATATCAAATAAAAAATATTAGTAGTGAATCTTTAGATAATTCTCAATATCAAATGTTGAAAAAATTAGAATTGAATGAAGAAGATCATGTTGTTTTAATGAATTATTGTAAATCGAAGGGAATCGAATTTCTATCAACATCCTTTGATAATGAAAGCATTGATTTATTACGAAAACTTAAAATCAAAATTTGGAAAATTCCATCTGGAGAACTTACAAATAAACCTTTATTGCAAAAAATTGGAGCATTTAATGAAAGTATAATTATTTCAACTGGTATGGCATTAATGAGTGAAATCCAGGATGCTATTGAAATATTAATTGAGTCTGGAACGAAAAGAGATAATATTACTGTATTGCATTGCAATACAGAATATCCAACACCAATGTCAGATGTTAATTTAAAAGCAATGAATGAAATTAAACAGAAATTAAATGTTAGGGTTGGGTATTCTGATCATACTCTAGGTATTGAAATACCAATAGCTGCTGTAGCATTGGGTGCAGAAGTAATTGAAAAACATTTCACTTTAGATAGAGAGATGGAAGGTCCTGATCATAAAGCATCTTTGGAGCCAAATGAGTTATTGTATATGGTTGAGTCGATAAGAAATATAGAAGTTGCAATGGGAAGTGGATTGAAACAACCTTCAAGTTCAGAGAAAAAAAATATTATTATAGCACGGAAAAGTATTCACTTAAACAGGGACTTAACATCTGGATCAATAATATCTGCGTCAGATTTGATAATGAAACGACCTGGAGATGGAATTAGTCCAATGGAATACGAAAAACTTATCGGAAAAAAAATAATTAAGGATTTAAAAGCCGACCATAAGTTATCATTAAGTGATTTTGAATAAATATTAGAAATGAGAAAAATATTAGTTGTCACTGTAGCAAGATCAGATTTCAGTATTTATTTACCAACTTTATCAAAATTAAAAAACGATAAGGAAGTTATTTTGGAGATTGCTGCGACTGGAATGCATTTATCTCCTACTTATGGTAGCACATATAGGATAATTGAAAAAGAAGGATTCACGATTAATTATAAAATAGAGACTTTAATTTCTTCAGATAAACCAGTCGGAATTGGTAAGACAATTGGACTTGGGGTGATTTCATTTAGTGATATATTTCATCAATCAAAACCTGATATAGTTTTAATTTTAGGAGATCGTTTTGATATGATGCCTGTAGCTATTGCGGCATTAGCATTTAAAATTCCAATTGCACACATACATGGGGGTGAAAAAACTGTAGGCGCAATAGATGATTCTATAAGACATTGTCTAACCAAGTTAAGTCATATTCATTTTGCCACAACAAAAAATCATGTTAAACGAATTTTGCAGTTAGGAGAAAATCCTAATTTTGTTTTTCATTGTGGATCACCTAGTATTGAAAATTTGGCAACTATAAATAAAATTTCAAAAATCGACTTTCTTAAATTATTAGGTTTGAATAATTGGTCAAACTTCATATTATGTACATTCCATCCAGTCACATTTCAATTTGAAGATGTTAAAATTCAAATTGATAATTTCATACATGGTATTTCTAAATCAGGTCAAAATGCTATCATAACTTTGCCTAACGCAGATACCGGTAATTATCAAATAATTGAAACGATTAAACATTTATCTAGTAATAATCAAAAAATCAAACTTATTGATAGTTTGGGGACTGAGCTTTATTTTAATGCAATGATGCATGCCGATTGTATGGTTGGTAACTCCTCGTCTGGAATAATAGAGGCACCCTTTTTTAACTTACCAGTTGTGAATGTAGGTGATAGACAGAAAGGAAGAGATAGAGGATTAAATGTAATTGATGTAAAATGTATTAGTAGTGAAATTGCAGAGGGAATTAATATTGCAATATCTGATTGTTTTAAAAACTCTATAAAAGACACAGAGAACCCCTATTTAGGAAATTCTCAAGCTTCTGAAGTCATAGTTAATGTTTTAAAAAATATTGAAATTAATCAAAAATTAATAATGAAAGAATTCGTCGATTTTGAATAAGAAAATAGTTTATTTATAATGATTTCAGATAAATTTAATTTTTTTTTCAAAAAAATATTTTCAGTAGTAATATATAAAATCAATATTAATATCGACTCAATTATTTCAATTATTACAAGAGTTGTAACGGCTGTCAGTTTTTATATATTAACCTTTTTTTCAAGTAGATATTTAGTCAATGATGATTTTGCTAAATGGTCTTTGTTCATTACGTTTTTAAATTTGTTGCCATTATTAAATCTCGGTATTAGCACAGGTTTAGTAAACAAGTTATCTTTTAATAATTCAACTACTAATGTAAATGTTACAGAAAACGAGCAAATAATAAATGCAAGTTTCAAATTTCAGATTTTACTCTCATTTTTATTTATATTAATACTATGTAGTTTGACCTATTTTAATTTTAACAATAGTATGATTTTGTTTTTTCGAACAAACTTATGGTCTATTATTATTTTAATTATAAGTTTACCTTTCAATTTTTTTTCTTCTATCCTTTTTTCTTATAAACAGATAAAATTTTCAAATTATATTTCTATTATTCAGAATTTTATCTTGTTAATTCTTTCAATTTTTCTTTTTGTAACAGGTGACAATCTGAATATGTATATTTTGTTTTATTCCATAACTTATACTGTTTTATTAATTTTATTTTTTTTGATATCAATTTCAAAAAATAGAATAAAAATATATTTTACATTCAAGGATTTGAAATATATTTCACTTATAACATCATCTAGTTTTACTTTTTGGGTTATGAGTTTTATTTCAAATATTTTGTCTAGTGCTCAGATATTTTTTGTTTCCTATCTATTTGGAATTAATTCTGTCCCAAATTATTTTTTATTTCAAAAAATATTTTCTGTAATAAACACCTTTCATTTAGCTTATTTGTCACCATTTACTGTTAAATTTATTGGTTTTGCAACTAATAATAAATGGGATTCTCTAATTCTAGAAATAAATTACTTAGTTAGAAAATTCACATTTAGATTATATTTTTCACTTGGTTTGTTGATATTTTTATTACACCCTTTTATTTTATACATATGGACAGGAAAAGATATTAGTGATTTTAAAATTTCAATTACTTTTTTCTTCATCTTTTTTTTAACAAGTGTAGGAAATGTATATTCTGTTTTATTAAACGCCTTAGGTCACTTTAGAATTCAAATATTTTACGCCTTCATCTCATTTTTCTCATTTATATTGTTTATTTCTCTATTTAAAATTTATTTTGGTCCTCTTTCTATCGCAATAGCAACGATTCCAGCATCTATAATTATATTGTATCTTATGAGACAATACACGCAAAAAATAATAGCTAATAAATTAATTTTTATTTAATGCTCCTATCTATCTGTATTCCAACCTTTAATAGATCTGATTTTTTAGATAAATGTTTGAATACCCTTTTGCCTCAAATTACTCAGTTTGGTAAACAAATTGAGGTTATTGTAATCGATAATGCCTCAGTCGACGATACAAAGAGTGTTGTAGGGAAATACTTACGAATTTATTCATTTCTTGCATATCATCGAAATGATTCAAACATTGGTTATACGGGAAATCAATTTAAATGCTATGAGCTTTCTAATGGATATTATACTGCTTTTTTGTCTGATGATGATTTATATACAGAAAATCTTATAAGTAAATTATATCCAATATTGCTTACCAAGAATTATAGTTTTATAGCTTTAAACTATTACAGTTTTCTAGATGAACATACTAAAAAGTTTAAATCTAACTTTGCTCCAGAACAAAATGTTGAATTTAAAAGAGCATATGATATATTAAATTACCCTTCAGTTGGTCATTGGTCTGGGTTAATAATTAATTCTCAACTTGCAAAAGAAACTTTAATAAAAATTAAAAAATTAAAATCTTTTAATGAATTTGAAAAAAATAGAGGAATTATTGGAGAATTAATTCATAGGGCTCTTCCTTTTGAAAATAGGCCTTCTTTTTTTTTGGGTGAAAGGCTCTTAGCTGTAAAAGTCCCTTTAGAGATGGATTATGATATTATAAATCATATTTATATAGATGTTTATAAATTTTATTATAGACTCTTTAAGGAAAATTATATAACTCAACAAGATTTAAATTACAGAAAAAATTTAATCCTTTCAGAGTTATCAAAAACTCTTATCATTGAATGTTATAAATATTCAAATTCAGATTTAAATTTATTTAAATCTGAATTTGATGAAATGTTTTCAACAGAACTAAAATATAAATTAACAACAAGGCCGTTATTTGGTATTATAAAACTTAGTTTATTTAAATTTTTAATCAAATATATTTATGGATTTTATAAAAAACTAAAGTATAAAAATTAGATGTCTAGCATACTTTCTATTTGTATTCCAACTTATAACAGAGTTGATTTTCTAAAGCAATCTATTGAATCAATTATTTGTTCAATAGAGTTTTCTAATGCGAATGTAGAAATTGTCATTTCTGATAATTGCAGTACAGATAATACTGAAACTTATTGTAAGTTTCTAACACAAAAATATAGTTTCATTAAATACTTTAGAAATGATGAGAATGTCGTTGAACTTAATTTTTATTTCTGTATTCAAAGAGCTAGTTCGAAGTTTGTATGGGTATTTGGAGATGATGATTTGATCAATATCAATGCGATTGGAGAAGTTTTAAATTACATATCTAAAGGCTATAACTTGTTAATTCTTAATTACTCAATTTATGATGAGAAAATAAAAAATATTTTAAAAGCAAACTATTTAGGTATTTCTAAGAACCAAGTAATAAATAATCATGATCAATTATTAATTAGGTTAAATCTTAAATTAGGTTTTATCTCTTGTGTTATCTTTAAAAGAGAAGATTATTTAAAAATGCCTTCAGAAATTTATGATAGATATAGAGCATATGGTTTTGCTTTTCTATATGGTTTGTTAAATTCAGTTTATAACAACACTAATGCAATTATTATATCTAATGAATTTTTACTACAAAGGGGTGTTGATACTCCAGCAAATATTTTTTGGTGGTATAATTGTTTTGTAGAAGGGAGTTGTAAAATATTTCATGAGTTACAATTAATTGGTTACAATAAAAAATCGATCAAAACAGCTAAAAATAATGTTTTCTATAAAATAGTTTTTCATGATTTAATTTGGAGAAAATGTAAAGGAGAGAATATAAATAGCGTACATAATATTCTTTACAATAACTATAGATATAATAAGTTTATTTTAATTGTATTTGAAGTAATTATCTTAACACCAGCTTTCATATTTAAATCATTATCAAATGTTAAGAAACGTTTGTTCTCATGAAAAAAATTTGTTATAATGCCTATACGCTTAATAAACCTATTACTGGCGTAGGTAGATATTTGCAAGCCTTATCTTTTCTTAATTTAGGCTCATTGAATTTAAAAAAAGCAGCATTTTCTCTAAATAATAATTATTGTTGGGAGCATGGATTTGATGAAATTTATCCTAGTAATGTAAGTTTAAAATTTCGAAAACTTCTTTGGAACTATTTACATTTTCATAAAAAAAAAGAAGTTGCTATATACCATTCCCCATTCCCTTTTTTGCCTTTTTCCAATTTTAAAAACATTAAAAAAGTAATTACAGTTCATGATGTTTTATTTTTAACAAATCCTGAATGGTATCCTAAATTAGAAGTATTATTCATGAAGTTGTCGCTTTATTTAAGTGTAAATAAGGCTGATGCAATTATATGTGTCTCTGAGACAACTAAGAAGGAATTAATTAAATATTATCCTACATCGATATCAAAAATAACAGTTGTATATAATCCCATTATTGAATTAAGTAATAACTATAGCTTTTCAAACCAAATTGCAAATCTAAATATTTCACCATCGCTTTTAAAAGGTAAGTACTTTGTTTTACCCTCGAATAGGCATCCTAGAAAAAATATATTTAATGCAATTGAAGGGTTTCTTAAATCTGAATTTTATAAAAATGATTATAAATTATGTCTTTGTGGTTTAAATGAGTCTATTCAAGAATTTAATCTCGATAAGAATATTGTTGAACTAAAATATTTATCTGATGATGATTATAATACACTAATTCGAAATTCATCTGGTATATTTTATTTTTCTTATGCGGAAGGATTCGGTTACCCAATAATCGAAGCTATTGAGGCTAATATACCTATATTTTGCTCTAAAATCCCAACCTCGACAGAAATAATTGGCGATTTTGATGAATATTTGTGTATTGATTTATCAGCCAGTGGTATTTCAAATTATTTAAATTCTTTTTTTTACCAGCCTTTGAAGATAAAACGTCTTTTGTTACATATTAAGTCTTTAAAAAAAGAATTTGATTATCATAAATTCGAAAATTCAATGTTGAGAATTTATCAATCATTAATTAATTAATCAATCAATCAATCAATCAATAAAACATAATCTATATGAATTCTATCAGAATTTCCACTAATTGTATTTGCTGTGATTCTACTGAGTTGCTTCATTCCCCGGCTATTTTAATGCCTTTTATATCTCATAGAGTTTTTAATTGGCGTCCAGTTGTCATAGATGATAGTTGGGGTTTAAATACAATTAAAAATGGTACAGCTTATTCTATTTGTAACACATTATGTTGTACTAATTGCGGCTTAATTTTTTTGGATTATCGATTTTCAGATTCTGAAATGAGTAATCTTTACAAAAACTATAGAGATGATGAATATGTCAATCTTAGAGAATTTTATGAGCCCGGTTATAAGATAAGAAATCAGATAATTCTTGAGGGAAATAAATATTTACCATTAGTTGAGGAATTTTTGAAACCACATTTAAAATTCCCAATTTCTATTTTAGATTTTGGTGGAGATACTGGGAAAAATACCCCATTTAGAGATGGTGAAAATAAAATAGATATTTATGAAATAAGTGGTATTGAAACATTGCCACATACTAATCTAATTACAAAAGTAGATGCTCTAAATAACAAATATGACTTAGTTATTTGTAGTAACGTACTTGAACATGTTTCATTTCCAAATTTAGTTATTGATGAACTTGAAATTTTAATGAATAAGGATAGTTTATTATACGTTGAACTTCCTTATGAAGATATAATGAAAACTGGAGAAAGTATTGAGGTTTACTTGAATAAAAGACATTGGCACGAGCATATTAATTTTTTCTCCAAACAATCTATTATTGAGATGTTTAAAAAGACTAGATTTCAAGTCATATCTTTAGAAACTCTAAATGTGAATGCTGGAGGCAAAAACGTTAGTTTATTTCAAATTTTGTGTAAATTAAAATAATCCATATTTGTATCTTTCTTAATTCAAATGAAAATTTTAAGATAAATTGTATTTAACTTTCAATACTAAACATCTAAATAGTAGTAAAATTTCAATTTTACTACTATTTAATCTTGCTTTTTATTTAGTTTTATTCCAACATGAAAATGTAAATTTTTTATGGTTATTCAATAATCTTTTTATTAGTCTTTTTATTCTAAAAAACTTATTTGTTTTTTCAAGAAAATTAATACCAATTTATTTGTTTATTATATTGTCGTTACTCTCATGTTTCTTATATATAAATTTTAAAATCTCATCTTTTTTTCTTACTATCTTTCTAGTATCCACATCATGTTTTCATATTATTTATTTGTCAAAACATCTATCACTCAGCAAGTTCAATAGTATTCTTATTAATATTTTTAATATTTTTTTGTTTGTGTACATAATACAAATGTTTTGTGTCTTATTTAATATGCCAATATTTAATGGATTTGGAATAACGAAGGGAAATACAACTATATTTCGATTAAATTCTTTATCACCTGAGCCATCAATGGGGAGTCAGTTGATATTGTTAATTATGTATCTCGTCAATATAATGAACTTGCTATCTAAGAAGAATTCTTTTTTGTTTGAGTTATTGTGTATTACACTTATTATATTGTATGGAAGCGTTTTTGGTTATATCTTACTCTTTACTTATTTCATTGTAGTTCATAGATTGAAATATCCAATTTTGTTCTATCTGGAATTATTTTTGGCAAGTGTTATTGTTTTTTATAATTTGGCTACAACAGAAACATTGTCAAGAATTTATAATTTGATTTCATACATCTATTCGGATTTTGATATTGACAACCTCGCTTCTATAGAGCCAAGTGGCTCATTTAGGTTTTATCCAATTATGTTTTATTTTCAGAATTTAAATCTTTTTAATTTTCATTATTTATTTGGTTTCGGCCCTGGTAGTTCCTCATTTTTTTTTAACGATGGTTTAATTGAACATGGCTTTAGAATGGATTTCGATTCGAATTTTCAAGGAGGTTTTTTACCTTCTTTTTTTGTAGATTATGGTTTAATACCAACACTCTTGATTATTTACTTTATAGTAAAAAACTGTTTGATTAAACACAATATTTTGGAATATTTGTTTTTCTTGCTTTTATTATCAAATACTAATTTCAATACTCAATTGTTTTGGTTTTGTATTTATGCTACATTTTTAACAAAAGAGTTGATCCAAATTAAATAGAGTATTAATTATAATCAATTTAATGAAAAATATTTTAATTGATTGCTATGTATTTGAGGGGGAGTTTCAGGGTACAAGGACATTTATTAAAGAGGTTTACACTAAATTATTTTATTTAGAATCATTGAGGGAATCATCCCTAAGAAATAAATATTTTTTGATATGTTATGAACCTGAAAATGTAAAATTGGAGTTTATTAATTATGATTTTCTTGTTTTTATCAAACCATCTTTTAAAAACAGAATCATTAGATTATTATTTGAGTATCCCATAATAATTCTTTATAATAAAATCAATATAGCGCACTTTCAGTATATTGTTCCTCCATTAAAATTTTGCAAATATGTAAATACTATTCATGACATTTTATTTTGTGATAACCCGAATTATTTTCCTCTGAAATATAGAATTAAAAACTATATTTTATTTTACATTTCATATATGTTGTCTGATGTCATTACTTCTGTAAGTAGAAATAGCATTGAAAGTATCAAGAGAAATTTCTATTTTAAAAAAGACATCTACTTAACTTATAATGGTGTAAATGAAGATTATTTTAATTATAGTTCAAACCTAACTTTCGAGGAGTTTTTATCTGTTAATCAATTAAGAAATTATTTATTATATGTATCTAGATTTGAGCCTAGAAAAAATCAACTAAATTTATTAAAGGCTTATGTTAAAGGTTCCTTTTATCACAAATATGATTTAGTGTATATTGGTTCTAAAACTTTAGATTATTCTGATTTCTATGAGTATTATAATTCTTTAGATGACGAAGTTAAGTCGCATGTAAGAATCTTACATGATGGTGTTACTAATTCGATGTTAAAGGAATATTATTTTCATTGTAGTTCATTTATATATCCATCTCTGTTTGAAGGGTTCGGAATACCACCTTTGGAAGCTTCTGCGATGGGAAAGCATGTAATTTGTTCAAATACCACTGCAATGGAAGATTTTTCTTTTTATACAAATAATCATATTTATCCCTCTGTTGATAATCTAATTTTTCAGATTGCTAATATTTATGTTACTGCAAATAAATCTTCAGAAATAAAAAATATTATCTCTCATAAATATAATTGGCAAAATACTGCTTCTGTGTTTAGAGATATATTTAATAAAAATTAATTAATGTATAAAATTGCTATTATTGGAACAAATGGTTTGCCTGGTAGATATGGTGGATGGGATCAGTTATTAAATCATTTAACCATTGATCTTTCTAAAAAATATGAAATTGTCGTATATACTAGTAAGCATAATGCTGTTCCCGGATTAAAAGAATTTAATAATTCAAAAATCAGAGTTCTTCCATTAAAAGCAAATGGAATTCAAAGTATATTATACGACGGATATTCAATGCTGGAATCATGTTTTAAATATGATATTTTACTTGTTTTAGGTACATCTGGATGCATATTTTTGCCTTTTATTAGATTTTTTAATTCGAATATAATTTTAAACCCTGATGGAGCTGAATGGAAGCGAGGTAAATGGAATTTCATTGTTAAGAAATTTTTAAAACTCTCCGAGTATATTGGAATCAAATTTGCTAAGGTTGTTGTATCTGACAATTTAATTATCCAAAATCATATTTTTGATCTTTATAATAAAAATTCCATTTTAATTGAATATGGCGGAGACCAAGTTCTTTCAAAAGAACTAACGAAAGAAACTCAATCACTTTACGATATTTTTAAAGGTTCTTATGCATTTAAAGTTTGTAGAATTGAACCAGAAAATAACATAGATCTAATATTAGAGGTTTTTGCTCAAGTTAACCTGAAGTTTATTCTAATTGGTAATTGGAATAACAGTAGTTATGGAATTAATATCCGTGAAAAGTATAAATCCCATAATAATTTAATATTATTAGATCCTATTTATGATCAAGAAAAATTAGATGAATTAAGATCAAATTGCGGTTTGTACATTCATGGACACAGCGTCGGGGGGACTAACCCTTCTTTAGTAGAAGCCATGTATCTGGGATTAAATTGCGTAGTATTTGACGTTGATTATAATCGCGTAACAACAGAAAACAAGGCAATTTATTTTAAGGATGGTCCAGATCTTTTAAAAATCATTGCCAATTTTGAAAACGATAGTTCATGTTTTAATTATGTTGGTAATTCTTTAAATGACATAGCGCAGATTAGATACAAATGGGTTGATATAGTAAATAAATATGATAAAATATTTAATAATATTTTAGGTTAATGATAATTTATTTAACAGGAGGAACTGGTTTTATTGGACGTTACTTGGTAAGTAATTTAGACGAAAATTTTAGCTTTTATTCAAGACATACTAAACCTATAATTTTTGGTGATGTTGTTATTCATTTAGCAGGGAAAGCACATGATCTAAAACGAGTAACATCACCAGATGAATATTACAAGGTTAATACTGAATTTACTAAAGAGGTATTTGATGCTTTTTTAGTATCCAAAGCAAATGTATTTATTAATATAAGTTCAGTCAAAGCTGTAGCAGATGTGGTTGATGATGAATTGTTTGAAGAGGTAACGCCTAACCCGATTACCCACTATGGAAAGAGTAAATTGCTAGCAGAACAGTATATACTTTCACAACTAATTCCCGAGGGTAAAAGAGTTTATATTTTACGTCCATGTATGATTCATGGTCCAGGGAATAAGGGTAACCTTAATTTACTTTATAGTATAGTTTCTAAAGGTATTCCATGGCCTTTGGGAGCATTTGATAATATGCGTTCTTTCTGTAGTGTTGATAATTTGATGTTTATCATTAGAGAATTAATAGAAAGAGTTGATATTCCATCTGGGGTATATAATGTTGCAGATGATTCACCTCTTTCTACTAATCAGGTAATTTCTATTTTGGCAGAATCTATAAATAAAAAGGCCAAGATTTGGAATGTATCTAAAACATTAATACAATCCGTTGCTAAATTTGGCGATTTACTATTTTTGCCACTTACAACTGAAAGACTACAAAAGTTAACGCAATCATATGTGGTAAATAATCAGAAGATAAAAAAGGCTATTGGAAAACCTTTTCCGGTTTCTTCTAAAGATGGTTTATTAAAAACATTTAATTCCTTTCATACTAATGCTAAATAGATTATTCGCTCTTATTCTATTATTAATCCTGTCGCCATTATTTTTACTAGTTCTTATTTCAATTTTTTTAGAAGATGGTTTTCCTGTATTCTTCACTCAAAAGCGTGTTGGAATAAATTATTCTTTCTTCAATATTTACAAGTTTCGTAGTATGAAGAAGAATACCCCAAATGTGGCAACTCATTTATTAGAAAACCCAGATCAATATTTACTCAAACTAGGTAAGTTTATTCGTAAAACGAGTTTAGATGAATTGCCTAATTTGATTAACATAGTTAGGGGAGAAATGGTTTTCGTTGGACCTCGTCCAGCATTGTATAATCAAGATGATTTAATGGTATTACGTTTAGCTGTAGGGGTTGATCAATTGAAACCAGGGATAACTGGTTGGGCGCAAATTAACGGACGCGACGAGATCTCTATTGAAACAAAAGTGGCGTTGGAAGAAGAGTATTTATCTAAAAAGTCTTTTTGGTTCGATCTCAGAATCATACTAATTACTATTAAATCAGTTATTATAAGTAAAGGAATAAAGCATTAATTTAAACCAATTTAATAGTTCAGAGTTTTAACTATTGTTTAAAACCTTTTTTATATCTATTGCTCAAATATCAAATGAAAAAATATCACAATATTATCGTAAATAGCATTACTTTAAGCAGAATATTGGTGGTAATTCCTATACTATTTTTTACAAATTCAAATTATCTGATTACAATAACAGTATGGACAGGGTTTTCAGATTTTGCGGATGGTTTTTTAGCTCGAAAGTGGCAAGTTACTACTCCTTTCGGAGCAAAACTTGATCAGTATGTTGATAAAATATCGTCGCTGTTTTTATTAATATTTTTTTTTAATAGCAAACAAATAAGTTTTTTTTTTGTAGCCTTAATAGTTTTAAGGGAGATTTTGGTATTAATTTTTAGAAGGCTAAACTGGTCAAATGCACAGTCAAATTTTTTCGGAAAAGCAAAAACATTTTATCTGTATTTGTTATTTATTTATTTAAGTGCAAAGCATATTGTACCATCTTTTTTTATTGATTTGAAAATGATTTTAATGCTTTTGGTTATTAGTTGTAGCTGGTTTTCATATCTTTTTTCATTCTCTAAACTTGCCCCGCATTTAAATTATGCTTTTGCTACAACGGGTCTATCAGCAATACTTATTAAAAATGCATCGGGGACTACTACTTCTTTACTGGTTTTTTTACTCTTATTTTTAGGATTAAATGATATAGCGTTAGAATATAAAATCAGTGTATTACTGTTTCTGCTTCTCATTCATTTTACTTATTATAATTCTTTTTTAAATCAACTAAAGTCCCTAAATGATGACCCAAGTATTTATACATTAGATGAAACACTGGCAATAGTCATGGCTTGGCTCTTTGTAGGAAAAATATCAATAATAGAGGTTGCAATTTTGTTCCTATTGTTTCGTTTTTTTGATATTTTAAAACCGTTAGGCATCAAAAAAATCGAAAGACAAGTTAAATTGCCACCAGCATTAAGAAATTTATTGGATGATGTTTTAGCAATGATTTATACGTTGATTGTTTTTAAATTTATTCAAATTTATGTGGGATAAAAATTGGCCTTTTCGTTTGCTTTTATTGTTCGTGGTTTTACTGCCAACATTGGTTGTGTTGCTATTGCAGACTTGGTTTAATATAGATAGGTCTTTATTTGTATACGATTACTTTATTATAGGCTTTTTAATAGCTTTTAATGTACGTTCGATTTGGCTTTGGTTAGTTTTTGTATTTGTTTTAGTATTAGACATTGCTATTTTGTTTTCTAAATTATATCTATTTAATCTCTTTGATTTTTTAAGCACTTTAAGGTATTTTAGTAATTATACTGCTAGTCCTAATCAACTTATCATCTTGATTACAGTATTTTTGCTCTTGATTTCGGTATTTTTTTTGCTTATAGCTATTAAAAGAAATATTGGTGGTGATAAAGTTTCCCTAAAGATTTTTGCTGCTATATTTGCTTCAATCTTTGCTCTTGATAATATCAATGGATCATCTATTTTGTTTGATAATTATCCCTCATTTAATTTTTATAAAAGTAATTTTGCAGGTTCGCCTTCAATATTACTATATCATAATTTAGTTAATATTAATTTGAGTGTAAATGCCCCTCTATTATCAACTTTTTCTGAAGAATCGATTACATTTAAAGAATACAAAAAAGATAGCACAAGTGATGAAATGCTAATTATTATAGAATCTTTTGGCTTGATAAGTGATTCATTAAAACGAGAAGAGTTTCAAAAAGGTATTAATTCTGTTTACGAAAGTAAAAATTGGAAAATAAGCTGGGGTAAAACTTCATTTTCAGGTAGTACTACACGTGCAGAGTTAAGAGAATTATTAAATTGCGTAGGCGATTATCGTTATTTTATCAACCCAAATCAAGCTAAAAACTTCAATTCAATATTCCAAATCAAAAAAAAACAAGGCTATCATACCAATGCGATTCATTCTTATAAAGCTAACATGTTTGAAAGAGCGGTATGGTGGAAAAATATTGGAGTAAATCAGGCGTTTTTTTCCGAAGATGTACAGATTGCATATAATTTTCAAACCAAGTTAAGCTATGAGTCGCCATTTATATCTTTGGTTGATGAAGATGCTTTCAATTTCATTCAAGATAAAATTCCTGTTAAAGGAAAGCATTTTGTTTATTTTTTAACAGAAAATAGTCATTTGCCATTTAAAGGAATACCAAGTAAGCCTTCGGCTAGTCATTTTTTTGATATTGATAAGGAGACTAACCTAAGTGAAGAAGCGAAAAATCAGAGTAAGAGAATTAGTGAGCTATTGATTCATGTAGCTACTCACTTAGACCATGATAAATTTCAAAAGCTACTGATTGTAGGTGATCATATGCCTCCATTTGTGAACAAAAATGACCGTTTATTTTACAGTGATAAATTTGTTCCTTATTGTATAATAAGTAGGTAAGTTATTTTAATTTTAAGCAAATATTTTTCTATATACTAATCAGATCCTACATAACCTAGGCAAAAATTAATGGTCTTAGATAATATTGATTGTATTATTTTATGTTTTTATTAATAAAAATACACCATATCTAAAAAAATGTCAATAGCTTTTTTCAAAAACCACCACTTGGTGGTTTTTTGTTTTGTGTAATGGATTGATCAGGTAATTTAAACTACAGAAATTTTGTCTGATATTTAGGTTTATAAATTAAAAAATAGTTGTTAGAGTAACTAACCGTAAACAAAAGTTAATACAAAATAAATGGATAAGTAAGTTCGTTCGAAAAACACAAGAAGAGAAATTCATTAAAGCTATAATTCATATTTTATTTAAGTCGTATCTTTTTTTAAATCAATTTGTATTACAAGTTATTAATTTAATTATATGGTTTTATTTCCTTCAAAGAAGTCTAATTACTTCTTTAAGTATAATAATCTTAGGATTTATTCTAACTATTGTATATTAAAACTGAAAAGTTGAACAGAAACTTATCAGTCCACCTAGGCATTCTATTTACGACAATCTAGTTGCAAATTTAGTAAGTGGTATGACGGACTTGTACTTTACACTTTTATAAAAAAATGAAGATAAAATTTATTGATAGTGGAAAATTTAAGTATAGTTCAACTTTAGCACCACTGCTTAAAGTTTCTTAAACACAATAATGTAACCTGAATTTAAAGATATTAAACATAATTTATTTTGATTTTTTATGGTTAGTTACTGGCATATTACACAGTATAGCCACTAGGAGATCATATGCAGTACTATTTGTGTGAGGAGTAACAACAGTCGCAATATCCTAGCCCTTTTCATGATCATGACCCTAATAATTGCCATAATACATTTCATATAATGTGTTTTTTAATCTATCTCTATAACATATGAGCGTAATTACTTGGAGATTGTACATTTTATTATTATTAGATTCAGTATATCTTTCTAATGAATTTATAGAATATGATTATTTCTTAAATTATAATTGTTTTTCATCTTTTCATAATTTTATATTCGCTAATCGATCTTAAATCAGTAATGATAATTTTTTTTAAAAGTATCTGATCTTCAAATATTCACTATTTTTGCCCTACCCCTACAAACACCCTATCAACCAACACTTTAAATAGCGCGCCTTGTCACATTTACATAAAATATTCGTTTTATTTGCGCTTGGGTTTGTGTCTAGTAGGGTAGCAGCGCAGCCTTCGTCATTTATCATCAATAACAACTACCAAACTGCCAAAGATGCGCAGTTTATTACTTGTATAGATTCTACCAAATCTATGGTCATACAAAGTGGTGAAGCTGTGGCACAAAAAAGTTTAATATTACCTATTTCCCTAACCACCCAGTACAACAGCCACCACCCATACAGTTACAACGATGGTTCTTTTATTCCGGCCAGTGGTTTACAAACCCAACTTAGTTTTGGTGTAGCGTTAAAAGCAGGGCCTGTTAACTTAAATCTTCAACCCGAGCTTGTGCATGCTGCAAACCCTACTTATCCAACCAATGGTGGTTATGGTTATAGTAGTGGTAAACCTTACACCAAGTTGTATGGGGGGCAGTCTAC
>CAZBJP010000012.1:21243-32352 GCA_964492205.1 uncultured Sediminibacterium sp. | reverse complement strand
GGCGATCAGCCAACTGCAATTGCGCAATTAACCGAGGGTGTGCTGAATGGAGACTCACATCAAACACTCCTGGGGGTTACGGGTTCTGGTAAAACATTTACGATTGCCAACCTGATTCAAAATATACAACGTCCCACCCTGGTCCTTACACACAACAAAACACTTGTAGCTCAATTGTATGGAGAGTTTAAACAGTTTTTTCCAGACAATGCCGTTGGTTATTTTGTGTCTTATTATGATTACTACCAACCAGAAGCGTATCTCCCCACTTCTGGTGTGTACATCGAAAAAGATTTAAGCATCAATGAGGAATTAGATAAATTAAGATTACAGGCTACCGCACAACTATTAAGTGGGCGAAGAGATATCATCATTGTCGCGAGTGTGAGTTGTATTTATGGTATGGGCAATCCCACTGAATACGAAAACGGGATCATTCGAATTCATCAAGGACAGGTTTTATCGCGTCAAGCGTTTTTACACGCATTAGTCAACAGTTTATACCACCGCTCTGTAACCGAATTTGATCGCGGAGCATTTAGGGTGAATGGCGACACGGTGGACATTCGATTACCCTATGTGGATTATGGATACCGCATTACCTTTTTTGGAGATGAAATTGAAACGATAGAAAGTATAGAAATCGAAACAGGAAAAAGAATTGAGCCCATGGAGAACGCAGCCATCTTTCCTGCTAATTTATATATGGCTCCAAAAGAAATGCTGCAAGAAATTATTGTAGAGATACAAGATGAGTTGCGCGCACAAGTGGATTATTTTAAAAACGTAGGTAAACTACAAGAAGCTGCAAGAATAAAAGAAAGGGTTGAATATGATATAGAAATGATTAGAGAACTTGGTTATTGTACTGGTATTGAGAACTATTCTCGTTTTTTTGATCGACGCAAACCGGGCACAAGACCATTCTGCTTGTTGGATTATTTTCCAAAAGATTTTTTATGTGTGATCGATGAAAGCCATGTAACCATTCCACAAATTTCTGGTATGTATGGTGGAGATAGAAGCAGAAAAATGAACCTTGTGGAATTTGGTTTTAGATTGCCAAGTGCGATAGACAATAGACCACTAAACTTTAACGAGTTTGAACAGGTGATCGGACAAACTATATTTGTAAGCGCCACGCCAGGGGAATATGAATTAGAAAAAACCGGAGGATTAATAGTTGAACAAGTGGTAAGACCTACAGGATTATTAGATCCACCCATTGAGGTGCGACCAACAAAAAACCAAATTGATGATTTATTAGATGAGATAGCTATGCAAGTTGAGATGGGTGATCGTGTTTTAGTGACGACCCTAACTAAAAAAATGGCTGAAGAGATGGATCGATATCTATCCAAAATCAACATCAAATCAAAATACATACACAGTGATATAGATGCATTAGAACGTGTAGAAATTTTAAGAGAACTTCGTCTTGGCGTGATTGATGTGTTGGTGGGCGTTAATTTATTAAGAGAGGGGCTGGATCTACCAGAAGTCTCTTTGGTCGTTGTGCTAGATGCTGATAAAGAAGGGTTTTTAAGAAACGAAAAATCTTTAACACAGACTGCTGGACGTGCTGCAAGAAATGTAAGGGGTCGTGTTATTTTTTATGGAGATCAAATTACACATAGTATGCAGCGTACAATTGATGAAACCAATCGACGTAGGGCAAAACAAATACAATATAATATGGAACACAACATCACACCAACAACGATTGTGAAATCAATAGAACAGGTAATGAAACAAACCGCCGTTTTGGATATCAAAGGATATACTCAAGATAATATTAATATCAGAACCACCGATGCACTCAACATGGTGGCAGAGCCAAATAGTGAGTATAAAACCATTCCCCAAATGGAAAAAGCCATTTTGCAAACCAAAAAGCAAATGGAAAAAATGGCTAAGGCTTTGGATTTTATGGAAGCGGCTAAGCTGCGTGACGAAATGTTTAGAATGGAATTACAATTAGAAAAAATGAAAGCAGCAAACTAATGAATGATTTTTTTATATCTGTCTATCATGGATTGCTTCAGACTACTTGGTTGGAAGCTGTAGCGGTAATCATGGGGATTGTTTCGGTTTGGTATAGTCGCAAAGAAAATATTTTAGTTTTTCCTACTGGTATCATCAACACCTCGCTTTATATTTATTTAAGTTTTAAAGGACACTTGTTGGGTGAAGCAAGTGTTAATTTATATTATACGATCATGAGTTTGTATGGTTGGTATTGGTGGTCACGCAAAAAAGAAGACCAGGTAACCAACGTATTGCAGATTACAATTAGTAATACAAAACAAAAGTTGGAACAGTTTTTGATCTTTCTTGGTTTTTATGCTTTATTGTTTTTTGGCTTGTTGTTTTTAAAAAATAATTTTGCACCCGATGCGATTCCTTGGGCAGACGCATTGGCAAGCGCTTCGGCATATACGGCCATGTGGCTGATGGCAAAGAAAAAAGTGGAGAGTTGGATTTGGTGGATTGTGACCAACATCACGTCTATTCCTCTTTATTTTATAAAAGGCTATGCATTTACGAGCTTTCAATTTATTGTATTATTAATTTTAGCAATCGCTGGTTATTTTTCTTGGAAAAAAAAAGCAACCACAAGCAATTAAAAATCTGGAAGCAATGAAACCAATTCAAAAAATAGTAGTTCTTGGTCCAGAGTCAACAGGAAAGTCAACACTCTGTGCAGAACTAGCGGCACATTATCAAACTATTTGGACGCGCGAGTATGCTAGACAATATTTATCCGAACATGGTGTAAAGTACACCTATCATAATTTATTAACCATTGCAAAAGGACAAATAGAAAATGAAGAAAGTGCGATCGAAACTTTGCGTCAACAAAATGCAGCGCGTAGAGTTTGTACAAACAAACTAATTATAGACACAGATATGAATGTAATGAAGGTTTGGTGTGAATATGTGTTTAACAATTGTCACCCTTATATTTTAGAACAAATAAACGCACGCAGTTATGATCTTTACTTACTCTGTGATATAGATTTGCCTTGGGCTGCAGATGAAATGCGAGAATATCCAGATGAGCGACCTCGTAAAGAGTTGTTTACAATTTACAAGGAACTTTTAATGAATCAGAACACACCATGGGCGATAGTAAGTGGCAAGGGTGCGGAGCGAACACAAAACGCAATTAAAATTATAGAGCAATACCTGAAATAGAGGTGGACAAGCGCTACTATTTTTTTCGAATCAAATCGCGTACGTCTTCATCCTCTTCTAGGTTGTTCATTTCCCTTAAAATTTGTGGATAACGCCATGCAACTCTTTTTGTCATTGGTCGCGCTGTGAATTTCTTGGGATTAGGAAGGCCTGCAATAATCATTGCCGCTTCTGTGCGTGTTAAATTTTTTGCAGATTTTTTAAAATAATATTGAGCAGCGGCCTCCATGCCAAAACAACCCGGACCGGTTTCAATCACGTTTAAGTATACCTCTAAAATTCTTTTTTTACCCCAAATTAATTCTACTAAAAAGGTAAAATAAAATTCAGGTATTTTTCTAATGTATTTATCATACCTACCACCCTGCCACAAGAATACGTTTTTTGCGACTTGTTGTGTAATGGTACTTGCGCCGCCACCTAGTGGAATTCTAGATTTCTTTTTTTTCTTCTTCTTTTTAAAACTTTTTTCCATAGCCCCCCAGTCTATACCAATATGATCTGGAAATGACTGGTCCTCACTGGCGATAGCGGCTAATTTAATATTATAAGAAAGATCTTTCCATGCTACATAATCTCTTTTCAAGCCAAGCCCAAACGCGTTGGTCAATTGTGTTATAGTAATAGGCGGAAAGACAAAACGAGTGATCACCACATAGAGCAATGAGCTTATAAATAAATACGCAATGGCACGTTTAATTTTTTTAATCAAAACGAAGTATTATAAAATTTCAACACTAAAGCGTTTACCAATAGGACGATAGGGTGGATTTTTTTTTGATAACCACCTGCCAATAAAATAAGCCCCAAGTCCGCCAGCAATAGAGGGGATATTTTTTGAACTAAACACCGACTCTTTGTTGATGATTGAATTTGTTATATTTAATCCACTATATAAAATCCCCCCCAACTTTAAAAAGCTGCCGTTTGTAAAAACACTTTGATACTGACCCTTGTCTTTTGCAAAAGCTCTAATCTCATTGATGTGTAAAGTGAGTGTGCCCAGTCTTAGCGTGTCTTGGCCATAGGTGCCATAGGCGGTCATGACTGTTTGAAGTGCATATTGTTTTACCTGAATTGAATCATTTTTGATCCAACTAATTTGGCCCGAAATCCACTGGCGATTATTGAATTCAAAATTGATATAATTATCTTTTGTAAAGGATTTAATGGTTGCGCCCCTGTCTTTTAAGACAAGTACGCTTCCTGATTGTGCCATGATCGTTTTAGCAAGGAATAAAAAACAGTATAATAAAAGGGTAATTTTTTTCACAAGTCCAAATTACAATAAAGCAAATTAAAATGAACCAAAAACCCTTAAATGTTTATGAAAGATTTAAAGCCCCAAAATCTAGTAGATTAGTATTGCGCTATATAATAGGGCTGCACTGAAAATTAAAATGATAATTCCAGAAATGCGGTTGATCCAGAGTAGGTTTTTTTCTGTCAACCTTGGCCTAAGCTTGCCGGCTAAAAACACCTTTAACAAATCAGACAACAAAACAAAACCAAGGCAAGTACCAAAAACAACAAGCTTGTATTGAATCGGGTTGGGCGTGTCATCTGCACTTGTATTGATGGCCGCTGTCCATGCAAACCAAAATAAAAAAACACTTGGATTAAGCGTGTTCATTAAGAATCCAGAAAAATAGGACGCAATTAAGTCTTTGATGTAGACCGGCTTCTGCACGCCACCTTCTCCCATGTTCTCCAACTTCAATTGCTTAAAAAACAAGGTGTATAAACCCATTAATAATAAAAACCCAGCACCAGCCAAAGCAATAGTTGATTTATGGTTGAGGACTAAGTTAAACAAAGAGGTAAATACATTACATACAAAAAGCAAAACAAGGTCACTGCTCGAAACGCCCGCCACAAAAGCATATCCAGAGCGCTTTCCGTTGGTTAGACTTTGTTTAATGATGGCAAAAATTACCGGCCCAATAGAGATGCTTAAAATCAAACCTAACAACAATCCTTTAATAAGAGGTGCAAATAACATTAGGCTTGATTTTTAATATAGGATTTCCAGTCGGACAACATCTCCCCCTTCAACACTCTTGGAAATTTATGTTGGCCACCAATCTTGCCCTTACTTTGCATAAAGCCCATAAAGCAGCTTTCTTTTAATACAGATACTCGAATGTCTTTAAGTGCACTTTTTCTTTCCACTGCATAATCGTCATTCAGTTTTATAAGCTTTTCGTCAATTTTTTGTGCCAATATTTTTTCGTCAATTTTTTGGTCGCAAGCTACATACCAGTGATGTGCAAAAAAATTGTTATAAGGCTCTCCTGTAACGGTGTATTCGGGAATAGACAAATTTAATTCTTCGCTAACGAGCTGAATTGCTTTATTCATATTATCTACACTCAAATGTTCGCCAACTAAACTTAAAAAATGTTTTGTTCTGCCCGTGATAATTATTTCTGCGTTGGCTTTGTCAACAAAACGAACCGTGTCGCCAATTAGATAACGCCAAGCGCCAGCGGGTGTACTAATTAAAATGGCATAATCCCTGCCCTCTTCTACTTCGTGTATCATTAATGCCTCGGGCTTTTCTATCATCTCTCCATTTTCATCGAAGTTCTTTTCATCAAATGGTACGAATTCAAAAAAGATATGTTGATTATAGGATAAGCGCATGCCCACAGCATTTTGTTTATCCTGCCAAGCTAAGAAGCCCTCACTTGCTAAATAAGTTTCAATGTATTCAATAGGCCTTCCTAGTAGTTTTTCAAATCCATGTTTATAGGGCTCAAAGCTTACACCCCCGTGTACAAAAAAAGTTAAGTTAGGCCAGATTTCGTGAATGTTTTTTAATTGATAGCGTTCTATCACCATTTCAAGACACATTTGAATCCAAGCGGGTACACCAATAATAAAACTGATATCCCAGTCGGGCGCCTTCTCCACGATCTCCTTTAGTTTTTTATTCCAATCTCTTTCTTTGGCAATTTTTTTCCCTGGTTTATAAAAGGGCTGAAACCAAAATGGGGCCTTCTTGGCGGTAATACCGCTAAGATCTCCCGCATAATAACCTGCTCCTTTTTGTAAGTCGGTGCTACCGCCTAGTGTTAGCCACCCCCTTCCTAAAGCAGACAGGGGCACATCACGATATTTAAATAAGCTAATCAGTTGTTTGATCATGATGATTTTGTTACCCCTTAATAAATCATTCGTAACCGGAATATATTTACTTGCCGCTTCACTTGTGCCACTGCTTAAGGCGAAATAATTGATTTTGCCAGGCCAGCAAATATCCGTTTGTCCTTCTAAGGTTAAGTGCCACCAATCTTTGTAAATTTTGTTATAATTATAGCTAGGTACCGTTTCTTGAAACTGCTTTCCAATATGACGGCTTGTTAAAATTTCATCGAATTTGTTTTGTTGTCCAAAGGCAGTGTATTGAGCACGTGTTAGTAATTTTTTAAGTACACGCATCTGTGCTCTTTTCGGGCTTTTTGGTGGTAAGCCAAGGGCCCTGCTAAGGCTTTTCGGTAAATTAATCTCAAAAATCGGCATCTACAGAATCGGTTTTATTTTACAGATTAGTTACAAAAATACGAATGTTATTCGAGCAAACGAACCTACTTTTGTGCTATGATTAAAAACACATTAATTGAGGCAGTTGAAGTTGGCGCTAAAGAATTAATACGCTTTTTTAATGGTAGTTTTACCGTATCCAGCAAGGCTACGATTAACGACTTAGTTACAGAAGCAGACCATGCTTCAGAAAAAGCAATCATTGATCTGATACAGGCCCAGTTTCCGGATCATTTTATATTAAGTGAGGAAACTGGAGAGATGGCTTCTGCTTCAGATACCAAGTGGATCATCGACCCCATTGATGGTACCATCAACTTTGCTAATGGCATCCCCATATGTTGTGTAAGTATTGGCGTGGAATATAAGGGGGAAATGATATTGGGCTCGGTGTATAATCCATTTATGAACGAGCTTTATTTTGCTGAAAAGGGTAAGGGTGCCACATTGAATGGCAGGCCTATGCGTGTAAGCAAGCAAGCATCTCTATTACAAAGTTGTTTAGTGACTGGTTTTCCCTATCAATATCTTGACACAGCAAATGGTCCATTACAGGTGTTTGAAAAGCTAGTGCGTAAGGCCATTCCAGTGAGAAGACTTGGGAGCGCCGCATTAGATTTGTGTTGGACCGCAGCAGGAAGGTTTGATGGTTTTTATGAACATAAACTACAAGCATGGGATAGTGCAGCAGGTTATTTAATGGTAGAAGAGGCGGGAGGAAAAGTAACAGATTTAAGCGGAAAAAGATACAATCCATATCAGCCAGGCATTATTGCTACTAATGGCTTTATTCATGAGCAATTGCAAGAGCTGGTGAGCGGAGGAGACCTATAGTTCACCTCTATTAAAAAACGGAATCAATATTTCTCAATATAGAGCACAGAAATTACAATCATTTATGTCAACAGAAAGAACAGAAATAGAAAAACTGGGAGAGTTTGGATTGATAGATAGACTAACACAAAATTTTGAAACATATAACGCATCAACCGTATTGTCCATTGGTGACGACGCGGCGGTGATAGATCATTTTGGTAAACAAACAGTGATCACTACAGACTTATTAGTAGAGGGTGTACACTTTGATTTAATGTATACACCACTCAAACATCTAGGATATAAATCTGTCATAGTGAACCTTAGTGATATTTATGCTATGAATGCACAGCCTACACAAATTACATTGAGCTTGGCTTTTAGCAATCGGTTTAGCTTAGAAGCCCTAGAAGAGTTTTATGAAGGCGTGGCAATTGCGTGTGATAAATATGGCGTGGATTTAATCGGAGGGGATACGTCAACATCGCAAAAAGGTTTGATTGTTTCTGTGACAGCAATAGGAGAAGTAGCACCAGATCAATATATCAAAAGAAGCACAGCCGAGTCGGGGGATTTAATTTGTGTGTCGGGAGACTTGGGTGCGGCGTTTTTGGGGCTAACACTAATGGAGCGCGAGAAGCAAATCTTTTTAGAAAACCCTCAGATCCAACCCAATTTAGAAAACGAAGATTATATTGTAGGAAGGTTGTTAAGACCAGAAGCGAGAAAAGATATCATAGAGCTTTTAGAAAAACTAGAAATAAAACCCACCTCAATGATGGACATCAGTGACGGCTTGAGTTCCGATGTATTGCACTTATGTAAACAGGCTGATTTGGGCTGTAGAATTTATGAAGATAAAATTCCAATCAACGAAGCAAGCAAAGCAGCGGCGTTTAAATTTGGATTAGACGCAACGGTTTGCGCGCTCAATGGAGGAGAAGATTATGAATTGTTATTTACTATGAAGCAGGCCGACTATGATAAGATGACGATGCAAGAAGAAATTAGCGTCATTGGATATATGTGTGATGCATCTGAAGGAAAAAAGTTAATAACAAAAGGGAATAATCTTTTTGATATCACCGCTCAGGGTTGGAACGCCTTTAGCAAGGGAGCCTAATTATTAACAATTATATTTACCAATGCTAATTCTTCAGATAAAAAAAGCAGATTAGCATTTTTGTTTACTTCAATCATTCCGCTTATCTCTTTACGGTGCATTAATTTTGCAGGATATAAGCTACACATTTTAATAGCCTCTTCAAAAGACAGGCCAACATGTTGTACCAAATTGTGTATAGACTTTAATTGTGTTAATGCAGACCCACTAAGAGTTCCAGATGATTCATATTTATCTCCAACTAGTTGGTGTTGATAATAACCCGAGGACGTTTCTGTTACCGCATCAGTGATACAAAACAACCGATCACCCATTATTTTTTTTGCAATTTGTATGGCAGCAAAATCAACATGATGACCATCTGCAACAATACTACTCATGGTAGTTGGGTGATTAAATAATGCACCCACCACTCCAGGTGCACGATGTTGTAACGAACTCATTGCGTTGAATAAATGGGTGGCAGTTTTAATATTCGTATTAAAAAATTGAGTAGCTTCTGCGTAAGTAGCATTGGTGTGTCCTGCAGAAACTATCACGCCCGATGCCTGAATAATATCAATTATTTCTTGTGCACAAATTTCGGGAGCGAGCGTAATCATACTAATAGCATCTTTCCCATAATCTAACAAAGCTTGAACTTCATTTATAACTGGTGTATGAATGACAGCCTCTTTGTGTGCGCCTTTTTTTATAGAATTGATCCACGGACCCTCAATATGTAATCCAATGCAACCCTTTCCTCCTGCAGCTTTATACGCTCTTACTGCATCAATGGATTTGTAAATAATTTCGTAGTTGTGAGAGGCAATGGTAGGTTGAAAAAACGCAGCACCGCCAGACAAACAATATGCGTATGTTTTGTCGATAGTGTCTTTTTCTGGAAACTCAGAAAGCAACTTACCATAAGCACCATAAATCTGTAAGTCAATTAAAGCTGGAACAATATATGGTATGGCGATACTTGCATCAAACTCTTGCTGATTGATGGCAACCACTTTTCCATTTTCAATTTGTATTACAACATCGTGCAACCAAGTTGTACCTGTGAATAATGCTTTTGTTGAATAAGATAAAGTCATAAAGAATTAAGATGATTGAATGGTAAAAAAGTCTGCATCTTTCCAAAAAGGAAATTGCATTCTAGTGTTCGTGAGCTCTTCGCGTTCAAGCGTGATTTGAAATACGGATTCGTGGTCTGCACTGTGGTATAATACTTCACCCAAAGGGCTTGCCACCATTGAGTTTCCGCTATGTGCAATATTGTTTCCATCAAGGCCAACCCTGTTGACGCCCACTACAAAAGCTTGGTTTTCAATCGCCCTTGCAACCAATAAGGTTTTCCAAGCTGGACTTCTTTTTTCTGGCCAATTAGCTACATAAACTAACACATCATATTCATTGGCTGCCGCTTGTCTTGCCCAAACAGGAAAACGAAGGTCATAACAAATTTGCAAATTGATTTTCCATCCTTTCACGCTTGCTATTAATCTTTTGTTGCCTGCTGTATAATGTTGATCTTCTCCTGCGAAGGCAAAAAGATGCCTTTTATCATAATGCCCCAGTTCGCCATTAGGCAACATCCAAATCAATCGATTAAAATAATGAGGGCCTTCTTGAATCATCAATGAGCCGGTAAGAATTATTTTTTGAGATGCTGCAAGGCGACGCATCCACTGAACGGTGGGTCCATCCATTGGTTCGGCGTGCAATTCCGGCCGCATACTAAAGCCAGTATTGAACATTTCGGGCAGGATAACAATTTCAGTTGACTCCTCTAAGCCTAAAATTTTTTGTTCTAATAAAGTAAGATTGGCTCCTTTGTCCTCCCAATACAAATGAGGCTGAATGAGGGTAAGTTTTAATGTAGACAATGGAAAAAATTTAATGTCTATGAGTAAAATGCTTCATAAAGATAAGGCAATTTTGTTCACCCATATTTGTATTAAGCTTTATATAGTGCCTGAACAATAGGTTGGTATAAAATGGGCTCAAATCCGCGTTGGTGAAGGAATGCCTGAGTTTTGGCTATACGACTCATACCCCTTTCTCCTTTCAAGCTATTCCATTTTTTGGTGGCTATATTTTGTAGTGTTTGTAGGTAGGCGTCCTCGTCTATAGACTTTAATCCAATTTTGATATTATAGCTGCTGACTCTTTTTTGTTGTAAGGCGTGTTGAATCTTTACTTTCCCCCAGCCCTTGATTCTAAAATGACCACCAGCAAACTGAGTGGCAAATCGCTCTTCGTTCAAGAAGTTTTCAGCAATGAGGTCCGACATAATTTCTTCCACTTCATCTTTCGTCATTCCGAGTTCGTACAGCTTATCCCTTACTTCCTGTTGTGCCCTTTCTTGATAGGCACAATAGTGTCGTATCCTTTGTATAGCTTGCTCCTTACCAATTCGAACTTTCTTCATAATGTCA
>CAZBJP010000012.1:0-21233 GCA_964492205.1 uncultured Sediminibacterium sp. | reverse complement strand
TGCTAAAATAGCTTTTTAATCTTAAGATTTTACTTTAGTTTCGTTCTAGTTATTTAAGGCGAAAAATTAATCTAAAAAAGACCTCATGAAGTTTATAGTATCCTCTTCTTCTTTATTAAAACATCTTCAACAAATTTCTGGTGTAATTAATACCAACACTGTGTTGCCAATTTTAGAAGATTTTTTATTCGAAATAGAAGATAAAAAATTAAACATCGTAGCAACTGATTTGGAAACAGTGATGCGTGTTCAAATGGAAGTAGAGAGTAAGGCGAATGGTCGTGTTTGTATTCCTGCAAAGATCTTAATAGATTCTTTGAAAAATATTGCAGACCAACCTTTGACTTTTAATATTGACAAAAACTACGCAGTAGAAATCACTAGCGATAATGGAAAATATAAAGTGATGGGCGAAAATCCAGACAACTTTCCTAAAGAGCCTACAGCAGACGACACTACAGGGTTTAGTATGACAAGTGGCGGCTTGTTAACGGCGATTAATAAAACATTATTTGCAGTGAGCGGAGACGATCTACGTCCAGCAATGACCGGTGTTTTCTTTGAATTAACTAAAGAAAGCGTTCAGTTTGTTGCGACTGATGCACACCGTTTGGTGCGCTATAAAAGAACAGATGTAAAAGCAACACAAAACGCCTCTTTTATTGTTCCTAAAAAACCGTTGAACTTATTAAAAAATGCGTTGCCCGATAATGAAGACGCCATTACGGTAAGCTTTAATAATAATCATTTATTTGTAGAGCATGGTTCTACACAATTGATTTGTAGATTGATTGATGCAAGGTTCCCAGATTATAAAGTAGTGATTCCTGCAGATAATCCTTATCGCTTAACAGTGAACAAACATGATTTTCAAAATGCATTGCGTCGTGTGAATGTGTTTAGTAATAAGAGCACCAACCAGGTTGCTTTAAATATTACGGGCAATGAATTGCAGATGGCCGCACAGGATATAGATTTTAGTTTTGAGGGTAACGAGCGCATGAGCTGTGAATATCAAGGAGAAGATATTCAAATTGCATTCAACGCTAAGTTCTTAATTGAAATGCTGAATGCGGCAGATACAGACGAAGTCTTTATTGAATTATCTACACCAAGCAAAGCGGGATTGATAAAGCCTTCGGAGCAAGCTCCTGGAGAAGACCTATTGATGTTGGTAATGCCTTTGATGTTAAATAGCTAATCCCTATCCTATACAAGGTCTTAAATTAGACCAATTAAGAACCCGTTGTAACTGCTTGCAGAACATCGGGTTTTTTATTTACATTTATGGAATAAACAGATGTCCATGATTGAAGCGATAAAAACCTATTTTGAATCTATTCCAAGTTTACATCGTGCACTGATTCTTGCAGGGGGTATAAGTTTTTTTTGGATCATAGAATCGGCTGTGCCTTTGTTTCAATTTAAATATAACAAAACAAAGCATGCGATGTTGAATTTGTTTTTTACGTTTACAACTATTGTGATCAATTTTGCATTTGCATTGATGATGGTAAAAGCAAGCGATTTTGTAGTGGCTAATGGTTGGGGATTATTACAAGTTGTTAAAACATCTTTATTGATTGAATTAGTTATTGGGTTGATGTTATTAGATTTTATAGGTGCCTACTTGGTGCATATGATTGAACATAAAGTAAAATTTTTGTGGAAGTTTCACATGGTACACCACGCAGATGTATTTGTAGACACTACTACAGCAAATCGTCATCATCCGGGTGAATCAGTTATTAGGGCGGTGTTTGCTATAATTGGGGTCGTTGTGTTGGGTGCGCCAATGTGGTTGGTGATGTTGTATCAAAGTGCTAGTGTGGTTTTATCACAGTTCAATCATGCGAATATTAAAATTCCAAAATGGTTTGACCAAACAGTAGGTTTAATATTTGTATCACCCAACATGCATCGCGTGCACCATCATGTAACAAGACCACAAACAGATGCAAATTATGGCAATATATTTTCTTTCTGGGATCGTATTTTCGGAACCTATGATAGTACGAATATGAACGATATTGTTTATGGCTTAGACGTGCTAGACAATTCCAAACACGCAGACCTAACGTATCAACTAAAGATGCCATTTGATAAAAGCATCAAATCAGATTACTAGGTATTATTAAATGAAAAATGAATGAGAAAGATTGGTGCTTTTATACCAGCTCGCTATGCGGCAACCAGATTTCCTGCAAAGTTGATGCAAATCCTTGGAGACAAAACGGTGATTAGACACACTTATGATAACACTAAAGCGACTGGCTTATTTGATGAGGTATATGTAGTCACAGATAGTGCTATTATATTTGATGAAATTGTGTCGAACGGGGGCAGGGCCATAATGAGCAAGCGCACTCACGAAAGTGGCAGTGATAGAATTGCAGAAGCCATCCAAGATGTAGAGATAGATATTGTAGTAAATGTACAAGGAGACGAACCGTTTGTACAACGCGAACCATTAGAAAAAGTACTTGCGTGTTTTCAAGATCCAAGTGTACAAGTGGCTTCATTGATGCAAGTCTTAACGAATCAATCGTCTATCGAAGACCCTAATTATGTAAAAGTTACGGTAGACAAAAATTGGAATGCTTTGTTTTTTTCACGCAGTGTAATTCCTTATCCTAGAGCAACAGATAGTACTATTATTTATTATGAACACGTTGGTGTTTATGCGTTTAAAAAGCAAGCCTTATTAAATTTTACCAACTGGCCCATGTCGCCATTGGAGGCGGCAGAAAAAATCGAATGCTTGCGTTATTTAGAAAATGGTGTACCAATAAAAATGGCTGTTACCAATTATATGGGTATTGAAATTGACACCCCCGAAGATTTAATTAAGGCCACCGCGTTGTTAAAATAAAAACGTTTTCATTATTTATAATAGAAAAACAAATTCAATGAACAAAGGAAAATTATTTCAATCTACAGTCGTTGCTGCACTTGCAGGATTTATATTTGGTTTTGACATGGTCGTTATTTCGGGAGCCGACAAGCCAATCCAAGACCTGTGGCAAACTACACCATGGTTTCACGGATTTTTTATCATGTCAATGGCCTTGTGGGGTACTGTAATTGGATCTATTTTTGCTGGTGGGCCAACAGAAAAATATGGCCGTAAAAAAGTATTGATCTGGTTGGGTATATTGTTCATTGCATCTGCCATTGGGTCGGCACTTGCACAAGACCCTTATATTTTCTCTTTCTTTAGGTTGATTGGTGGCATAGCCATTGGTGTGTCATCAGTAGTAGCACCAACGTATATCTCCGAAATTTCCAATAAAAATAATCGTGGTAAATTGGTGGGCATGTATCAATTCAATATCGTCTTTGGAATTTTAGTGGCTTATTTATCTAATTATTTTTTACGTGGTGTTGGTGGAGCAAATGATTGGCGTTGGATGTTGGCAGTTTTGTTGGTGCCTTCATTGATCTATACGATCATGGCAATTGGTTTACCAGAAAGCCCAAGATGGTTATTGTCTGTTAAGGGCGACGAGGCAGGTGCAAGAAAAAATTTGGCCGAAGTGGGCGTAGAAAATATTGATGTAATGATTCAAGAAATTAATGCGGCCAATGCACAAGAAAAAGCCTTTGGAAGTGCAAAATTATTTACGAAACACCATATAAAAATTATATCACTTGCTTTTTTTGTTGCCTTTTTTAATCAGGTATCAGGAATCAATTTTCTTTTATATTATGCCCCAAGAATTTTAGAAGAAGCAGGTTTTGGTAAAGACAATTCTTTATTAAGTTCAATTTCGATTGGATTAATGAATTTAATTTTCACTTTTGTAGGCCTTTGGTTGATTGATCGAATTGGTCGTAAAACACTTTTAATCATTGGATCATTTGGCTATATCATTAGCTTGTCGATGGTGGCGTATGGATTTTTTATGCATAGCGCGCCAATTTTTATGTTGGTTTTTTTGTTGTTATTCATTGCGGCACATGCCATTGGACAGGGTGCAGTAATTTGGGTATTAATTTCAGAGATTTTTCCAACGCAGGTCCGTGCAGCAGGGCAGGCTTTTGGTGCTAGTATCCATTGGATTTTTGCGGCATTAATTACTTTGGTTACACCGGTTTTTTTAGATAGCGAGTATGGTATATTTAAAGAAAATCCTTGGCCAATTTTTGCATTTTTCGCGGGCATGATGGCATTACAATTAGTTTGGATTTTGGTAAAAGTGCCAGAAACAAAAGGCGTATCTTTGGAGGAATTACAAAAGAAATTAGTTCAATAAAATTAGTGCTATGCAGTTTAAGAATTTAAAATTAGTAGATTATGTGGTTTATGGTCGTGGTGCTTTTAATCAATTAGATGAGATTTTAGCACCTCGAAGAAGGGGTGATTTTCCAATGATATTTTTCTTAGACCATTATTTTGCAAAAAAACCTTTAGAGTCAAGAATTCCATTAAGAGGAAAAGATAAAATAATTTATGTAGATGTAACACATGAGCCAAAGACCAAACAAGTTGATGCGTTGGCTGCTGAATTAAAAGCAGAATTTGGTGAAGTAAGTGGCATCATTGGTATTGGCGGAGGCTCTGCAATGGACCTTGCAAAAGCAGTTGGATTAATGATGACCAATCCAGGCTCTTCTGCAGATTATCAGGGCTGGGACTTGGTAAAGCAAGCGGGGGTATATAAGGCAGGCATTCCAACCTTGAGTGGTACGGGCGCCGAAGTAAGTCGCACCACTGTACTTACCGGACCTGTTCGTAAATTAGGGATGAATTCAGACTTTACGCCGTTTAATCAAATTATATTAGATCCAGAATTAACAAAGGATGCGCCAGCAAACCAACGTTTTTATACAGGTATGGATTGTTATATCCATTGTATTGAAAGTTTAGAAGGCACATATTTAAATGAATTTAGCAGAAGCTACGGTGAAAAAGCATTAGAGCTTTGTAGAAAAGTTTTTGTAGAAAAAGATGGATGGGATGAAGAAAGTGATGAACAGTTGATGATGGCTTCATATGCAGGCGGAATGAGTATTGCGTATAGTCAAGTAGGCGTCGCACACGCGGTGAGCTACGGCCTAAGTTATTTATTAGGCACTAAGCATGGTATTGGAAACTGTATCGTGATGAATCATTTAGAAGCTTATTATCCAGCAGGTGTGAAAGAATTCAAGCATATGGTCGAGAAGAATAATATCGATATTCCAGTTGGCATCTGTGCCAATTTAACAGAAGAACAATTTGATTCAATGATCAATGTATCCCTTGGTATGAAGCCTCTATGGGAGAACGCACTTGGGAAGGATTGGGAAAAAATAATGACTCGTGACAAGTTACGAGAACTGTATGGAAAGCTGTAAATAATAAAAGGCCTCACATTTATGTGAGGCCTTTTTAGTACTCCTAGCCCAAACTTTAATTTAATTCATTGTAACACTAGGCTGAAGAAGTTCAAAAATTTTTAACTTTTTGAACAAAATAATTGGAGTGTATATTTTGTAAGCCTTATTTTCCATAAAGGCCTATAAAATTACTACTCTGCTTCAGCCACCACTTCTTTTACTTCTGGAATCATACGCTTCATCATGCCCTCGATTCCTGCTTTAAGTGTGACCATGCTTGATGGACAACCACTGCAAGAGCCCTGTAACATTAAATTTACAACGCCATCATTATAACTTTTAAACTGAATTGCGCCGCCATCCATTTCAACAGCTGGCTTTACATAGTTTTCTAATAATTCTTTCACACGCTTTACTACGTCGTCGTCGTCAGCAGAAACTATATTAGTCGCTTCTTGTTTCATCTTCGCAACTTCGTCTTCATTCACTACAACACCACCCGCTTCTAAATATTCTTTTAAAAATGTTTTGATGGTCGGAATGACGTCCTGCCAGTCTTCTGTTTCATTTGTTTTTGTTAAAGTCACAAAATTGCTTGCTATAAAAACACTTTTAATAAAAGGAAAGCTAAACAATTCTTTTGCTAGAGGCGAAGGGGTAGCCAAAGACTCTTCTGCCACGTCTAAGCTTTTACCTGGGTATAATAACTTGTTCGCCACAAACTTCATTGTTTCTGGATTGGGCGTCATTTCTGTATAAATGCTCACGATGGTATTGCCTGTTGTAATCATAATCTGCTGTTTTAAAGGATCCAATACAAAAATAATCAAATTGCACGGCTTGTTAGCGCAGGAATTGAGTATTGTACTGTTATTTTTCCGATATCGAAAAATTAATCACCCATGGGGCCCCTTTCGCTTGGGAAATCTTTTAACCTAGCTTGGAACAATGCTCAACTTAGCATAGTTCAACATGATCTTTTTCTCTCCATTGTTATCAAATAGGATATTGGCAATGAGATTGTGTGCAGAACCTTCGATGGTTTTAATGATACCAAAACCAAATTTTTGGTGTTCTACCTTCATGCCTTCCTCAAGTGCTGTTGGATCGGCTGCAGTGAAATTGGCAGATGGAATATGGTTTTTATTCACAGTATTAGGTGGTGTAATTGGTAAATAGCTTGGCTTGCTACTTGTTGTGCCACTATTAGTTGTTGATTTGTTGGTGCCTGTCATCTTTGGCTCATTCCAGTAGCCCGACTTATTGCCGCCATGCATTCTATCGTAGGCACTACCCCATCCACTTGTTTGGTTTCTTGAACCACCACCTGCACTTGACTTATCTAGTTTTTCTTCTGGCATTTCCTCAATGAACCTGCTTGGATCATTTTGCACTAGCTGACCAAATCGATATCTAGAATTCGCATAGCTTAACCACAAATGTTTTTTAGCACGTGTTACTGCCACATAAAACAATCTACGTTCTTCTTCTAATTCTTCTCTTGTATTTACACTCATGCCACTTGGGAATAAAGTTTCTTCCAACCCTACCACAAATACGCAATCAAATTCCAAACCTTTGGCTGCGTGTACGGTCATTAATTTAACCGTGTCTTCATTACCTGTATCGTTATCCGCATCTGTGATTAACGTAATCTGTTGTAGATAAGATCCCAAACTTTTATCGCCTAGTTCACCATCGTCGTTGCTTGGACTCTCAGTCCACTCCTTAATAGAGTTTAATAATTCTTGTACGTTTTCATAACGAGCTAACCCTTCAGTAGATTTGTCGTTAAAAAGTTCTTTAATGATATTCGTGCTCTTGCCTACTTGCACTGCCACATCGTATGCATTATTTTTGGTTAAGAGGTTTTGAAAATATTTTACCATTGTAACAAACTCTTCAATTGCATTGAGTGTGCCAGCTTTAAACCCAAACCCTTTTGCCTTTTCAAGTACTTCAAAAAAAGTAATATTTTGTTCGCTCGCCAACACCAGACATTTTTCTACTGTTGTTTTACCAATTCCTCTAACAGGGTAGTTGATAATTCTCTTTAATCCTTCTTCGTCTTTGGTGTTAGCAATAACGCGTAAATAGGCAATAAAATCTTTTACCTCCTTTCTTTGATAGAAGCTAAGGCCACCATAGATCTTATAAGCGATGCCTGTTCTTCTTAAACTTTCCTCAAATGACCTTGACTGCGCGTTGGTCCTATATAAAATAGCAAAATCTTTATTGTAAAAATGATTTCTTAATTTATTTTCTTGAATACTATCTGCGACAAATTTTCCTTCATCGTTGTCCGTCATGGTGCGCACTAACTTTATTTTTTCACCTTCTTCGTTATCTGTCCATAGTTCTTTTGGAATCTGCCCTTTATTGTTTTTAATGACATAATTGGCTACTTCAATAATCGACTTGCTACTACGATAGTTTTGCTCCAATTTCACTAGCTTCACATCGTCATAATCTTTTTGAAACTGTAATATGTTTTCAATAGTTGCTCCTCGGAAACTATAGATACTTTGTGCATCATCGCCTACCACACAAAGATTCTCGTGCACGGCAGCAAGTAGTTTTGCAATTTGATATTGTACAGGATTGGTATCCTGATACTCGTCAATTAAAATATATTTAAACTTATGTTGATACTTGTGCAGTACTTCTGGAAAGTCACGCAATAATTCATGCATTTTAAAAAGCAAGTCATCAAAATCCATTGCACCACTTTTAAAACAACGTGCTACATAGCTTGCATAGATTTCTGCAATTTGTGGCCGATTTGCCCTAGCGTCTTCTTGCTTTAAAAAATTATCCATGGCGTATTCACCAGGTCCTACCAAAGCATTTTTAGCAGCGGAAATACGGTTATGCACTACATTGGGTTTATACAATTTATCATCCAAGCCCATGTCATTGATGACTTGTTTTAAAACAGACCTAGAATCGTCGGTATCATAAATTGTAAAACTCTGAGGGTAGCCTAGTTTGGCCGCTTCGGCTCTTAATATACGTGCAAAAACACTATGGAATGTACCAATGTATAAATTACGCGCTTCGGTATTTCCAAGGGCTTTTTCAACCCTTTCCTTCATTTCTGCTGCGGCTTTATTAGTAAAAGTCAATGCCAATATATTGAAGGCGTCTACTCCACTATGCATGAGATGCGCAATACGAGACGTCAGTACTTTTGTTTTGCCACTACCTGCACCAGCAATGATCATCAATGGCCCATTAAGATGAAGTACCGCCTCTCTTTGTTGTTCGTTTAATCCATTCAAATACGCTTGTTGCATCTTGCGAAGATACGTTTAGTTAGGAGCATTTTAGGGTAAGTGGAAAATTAAAAATTGTATAAAAGAACATTGTATTGCTGAAAAAAATCAGGGCACCCTTTTATGGGGTGCCCTGAAAAAAATTTAGAGGAAGTTAATACAATCTTTACCTTTTAATAAAGATTCTATTAACGGCTACTTTTTCTCTAATAATTTAAAGAACTGATCTAATTGAGGTAAGATCACAATTCTTGTTCTTCTGTTTTTTGCTCTGTTTGCTGCGCTATCATTTTCAACCAATGGTGCATATTCACCTCTACCCGCGGCTGTCATACGTTTAGGATCTAGACCATAAGTGTCTTGTAAAATACGCACCACAGTGGTTGCACGCTTTACAGATAAATCCCAGTTGTCCTCTAAAACAGAACCATTGTCTAGTAATTGTTTAGAATCTGTATGACCTTCTACCATAAATTCGATAGATGGCTGAGCTGCCAATACTTTTGCCACTTTACCTAGTACTGCTTTAGCTTTATCAGTTACATTGAAGCTTCCGCTCTTGAATAATAATTTATCAGAAATATCAACGTATACTACACCCTTGTCCACTTTTACGTTTACATCTTCGTCATTTAAATCTCCTAATACACCCTTAAGGTTCATGACCAAGTTCATATTGATTGAATCTTTACGAGCCATTGAACTTTGTAATCCTTGTATGTATAAATCTTTGGCACCGATATTCTCTAAAGACTTTTTAATGCTTTCAGCTTGAGCACCTGTTACCACAGACATGTCTTTTAGCTGTCCTAAAACAACATTATTATTTTCTTTTAAGAAATCAATTTGCTTATTTAAATCAGCAACTTGCTTTTCTAGAGCGCTTCTATCTGCAGCAGTTTTCTCTGCATCGTTTTTAGCTTTTGCAGCAGCATCTTGAGCATCACGGTATTTGCTTTGAAGGTCAGCATAAGCGCCGTTTAATTGACCATATTTTGCTTCAGCTTCTTGTAATTTTTTAGGGCTAACGCAAGAATAAGCACCTACGCTAATTAAAGCAAGCGCTAAAAAAATTTTACTTTTCATGTTAAGTCGGTTTTAATAAATGAATAATCAAGTTATTGCTACAACAAAAATAGGAAACTACAGCTTAGTAATAAAACAAATATGAAAAATCAACAATTTTTAACAAACTATATCATCTGTGATGCTATATTCAGAAATATACCCCTCAAATTGCTTATAGAAGTTAATAATAAAACGCATATCTGCTTTTTCGTCATCTGAAGGTGAAAAGGGTTCGGCAAACACGACGCATCTTTTAGTGAAATCAAACCCCACCATGACTATAGGCACATGCGCGTTTTTTGCAATATGATAAAAGCCGGTTCTAAATTTAAATACTTTCTTTCTTGTGCCTTCTGGCGATAACGCAATATGAAATTGCTCATTTTTTTTATATAGAGCTACAACCTGGTCTACCATTTTATTATTTTTACCTCTATCTACTGGGTGACCACCTAAAAGTCTAAAAAACCAGCCTGTTAGAGGATTAAACAACTCTTTTTTGCCCAAAAACTGCACAAATTCAAAGTGTAATTTTTTTCGCACCGCCAAGCCTAGTAAAAAATCAATATTATGGGTATGTGGTCCTGCAATAATAACAGACTGTTTCAGGCTATAAGGAAAACTGCCTTTGGTTTTCCACCCCCTTACTTTAAAAAACCACCAAGCTAGAAATTGTTGTATCATATTGCTAAATTATAGGTGCATTAATAATGTGGCGTTCTGAATAGGATCTACGCGATCTGCTTTGATGACCTCCGTTTTTAATTTAGGAATAGTAGCCGTTTCAATATTTTTTAAATAAACCTTATCATAGTGTTTTAATAAAATAGCAAATGCAGCTTCTATATCATTTTCAACAAGTAGGTTTACTACTGTTTTTGTTTCAAGCCCACCTAGTCTTTTTTGAATTCTTAATGTTGCTGCAATTAGGTCTGCCACGCTAAAACGACCATAACTCTGAACAATAAATTTTAAACGAGATTCAAAAGGAATATCAATAAAATAACAAATACTATTGCGTAAATTTTTAAAAAAAGACATGGGCAGCATATTGGTCCCAATTCTTTGGCTCTCATCCTCCACCCAAAAATACGCATGTGTACTTGACACCTTGAATAAGGCATCTGCTAAATTATTTTCAAACTGCTCTTGGCTAGTCTGTTCATTTTGTCCAAGTGCACCAAAAGCCGATCCTTTATGATTAGCTAATCCTTCTAAATCTATAACGGGCAATTTGCTTTTTTGTAATTGATGTAAGATTTCTGTTTTACCTGATCCTGTATAACCACCCAGGACTTTCATGGAATATTTTTTTTCAAACTGAGCTAAAATCCAGTTACGGTAAGCTTTGTAGCCGCCAGTGAGTTGCTCTGTTTTATAACCATATAAATCAAGCAGCCAGGCAACTGCAGCACTTCGCATGCCGCCTCTCCAACAGTGTACTAAAATTGTTACTTTTTTTCCATTTGTTTTTTCGTTAGCTGCAACCCATTGATCCACTTGCTCAATCATGTCCAACATCTTGCTACCAAAAAAAGGTAGGCCTAATTTAATGGCAGCTTCTCTACTTTTTTGCTTGTACGTTGTGCCAATTTGTGCGCGCTCTTCATCATTGAAAAGCGGAAGAGAAAATGCATCGGGTATGTGCGCATGCGCATACTCTCCTGGACTTCGAACATCAATAATTATATAGTTGGATAAATTTTCAAAAATCCCATCACCCGTTTTTTGAACAGCCATATTACAAATTTACTTGCTTTAGCGTTTCTTTTAGCGCTTCTTTAGTAAAGCTTTTAAAAGGAGCAGGCTTAAAATTAAAAGAATTGGCATCCTTTATTGCGGTATTCAAATTAAAAACGGTTTGATCATAAGCAATAGCCCATCCATTTTCTTGCCATCTTTTTGCCAAATATTCTTGCTCTGTTTGTCCTGGTGTAGGGACCAAAATTAATTTTTTCCCAAAAGGGATCAATTCCATAAGGCTTGTATAGCCACCCCTGCTGATGATATAAGTGGCATTTTGAATGGCTTTGGCTAAATCTGGACCACCTAGATGGGGAAGAATAGACCCCTTTTCCGAAGTGACCCTATTTAGCGGGTGATGAGCGGTTCCTGCAATTATTTGAAAAGGTTGCTGCAATTGTAGTCCTTCGTTCCATAGAATTTCCTGAAAAATGGTTCTCTGTGGCTCGGGTCCAGAAACAATGCCTAAAAAAAGGAGCGTTGGTTGGGGTGTTTTAATAGGATCAACAGCAAAATCCTTTAACCTTGAGAGACAATTCATGTACCATAGAGGTACTTTGGGCTTGAGAACTGGATTGCCTAAAATACCAGATAAATTTTGATTACCCGCCATATCTGGTACCCATACCATTGTATAAAAAAAATGAAACCAAACATATTGCATCCATTGTAACAAGCGGGTCGACCATTTAAATGGGGTTTGTAAATTCAATTGATGCGTAATAAAAATAGAAGGAGTTTTTAGATGAAAAAAACCAAGTCGATTGTCAGAAATGATTAAGTCAAATTGGTGATGACGGTTTGTTTTATATAACCAACAAAACTCTCTAAGGATGTTGTACAAAATGCGGGGCACCTGTATCAACATTTTTAAAGCAAAGCCCCCAGCCTTTTTTGAATATCGAATGTTGTATCCTTTTAGTTTAAGGAAAGTCAATGTAGGAAAGGCTTCTCTCAAAATAATTTCATGAGGACCGTCTGTAGCAATGGTTACCCTAAAGCCAAGCTCTTGTAATGCAGTAATGATGGGAATGCATCTTGTTGCGTGACCAAGTCCCCAATCTAATGGTGCGATTATGACAGATTTTTGTTGCATGAATAAATAAATCTTATTCAAATATACTTGTAAAAAATTGTAGTTTTGTGGTCATGTTAAGAAGCCATATATATCTCGCTAATAATGATGTTTTAAAAAGACAGAAACAATTGATATTGTTATTAGAGATTCATAGTATGTTGTTTCAATTGGAACAAGTTGAGCTTTTTTATCAGAACATTGAAGTCTTAGATTTAAATAAAAGAAAACGCATTCAAAAACCACACTTAGTGAAACGCGCCTTAAAAGACAATCCTGAGAAACCTTTTGTCTTTGCTTACCACAAAAATTAGTTGAATTACCCTATCTTTAAGAAGACGATTTAAACAATTGTTTTTATTAAAAGAAAGAGGTATGTCATTAATAACCAAAGAAAAATCAGTTGCCCTTTATGCAGCTTTGGTTTCCTTCGGCACGTACGTTTTTGTATTTGGATTCAGAAAATCATTTACTGTATGCACTTTTGAAGGCCTCACTTTTGGTCCTATTGCATTTAAAACTGCGATGGTAATAAGCCAAATGTTGGGCTATTTAATGGCCAAGTTTTATGGTATTAAATTTATTTCAGGTTTAGAAAAAAAGAATAGGTATAAAATCATTTTTCTATTAACAGGGATTGCTTGGGCAGCATGGTTATTATTTGCAATTGTCCCCGCACCTTATAGCATCTTGTTTTTGTTTATCAATGGATTTCCTTTAGGCATGTTATGGGGAGTCGTTTTTTCTTATGTAGAAGGTAGGAGAAGTACAGACTTTATTGGTGCAGCATTGGCGGTAAGTTTTATTTTTTCTTCAGGATGGGTTAAATCAGTAGGTGCTTGGTTGATGCAGGATTTTAATATTACAGAAAACTGGGTACCTTTTTGTACAGGCCTCGTATTTGCTTTACCCTTGGTCATTTGTGTGTGGGGCTTAGAGCAAGTCCCTGCACCATCTCTAGAAGACGAAGCATTGAGGGCAAAAAGAATTCCAATGACGGGGGCAGATCGTACTTTAATTTTAAAACAATACCTGCCTGGTGTGATTGCGTTCGTGGCTATTTATTTATTTGCCACCATCTTTAGAGATATACGTGATAATTTTTCAGCAGATATGTGGAAGGAGCTGGGCTATGCAGCCAAGCCTTCTACTTTTTCTGAAACAGAAATCCCTATTACCATTTTAATTTTAATTTTAATTGGAGCAGTCGTTGCAGTTAAAAATAGTTTTAAGGCATTGATGATTGCGCATGTATTTATTTTAATAGGCTTTCTGGTGGCAGGATTGTCTACTTATTTTTTTACACAAAAATTTATAGACCCATTTTGGTGGATGCTATTGGTGGGACTAGGATTATACCTTGTTTATATTCCCTTTAACTCTATCTATTTTGATCGTCTAATTGCTGCTTTTTCAATAAAGGGCAATGCGGGCTTTTTTATATATTTGGCTGATGCTGTTGGTTATGTAGGAAGCGTGTCTGTGATGTTGGTAAAAGAAGGCCTAACATTAAATATTGCCTGGACAGCATTCTTTTCGCAAAGTGTAATGATCTTGTCTTTTGTCGGAATATTAATCACCCTGTATACCATTTATTATTTTAATAAAAAAAATAAAATCAACCTTACATCATCAATTTAGTATATGAAAAAAATCTACTTATTGTTTGCGACTTTTCTGTTTTCTATTATACTATTCGCACAAGAAAATTATTTTTATCCTAATGCTGGAAAATTCAATCCGTCTATTCCAACACCTGCTCAATTTTTGGGATACAATATTGGCGAACAACATACCAGACACGAAAGAATTGTAGAATATATAAAAACCTTAGATAAATTATCAGACAGGGTAAGCAGCGAAATTATTGGTGAAACATTTGAGCATCGTGCACAAATTACTGCTGTTTTTACAGATCCAACCAATCATCAAAAGTTGGAAAGCATTAGAATGCAACACCTTGAAGGTCAAAAAACAGGCGCTACTCAAAATATACCATTAGTTATTCATCTTGCTTATAACGTGCACGGTAACGAACCATCTTCAAGTGAAGCAGCTATGTTAACGGCTTATTACTTAACTGCTTCTGAGTCTGATGAAACAAAAGAATGGTTATCTAAGATGGTGATTACAATGGACCCAAACATCAACCCAGATGGTAGAGATAGGCATTCAAATTGGGCAAACATGCATAAAGGTTTTCCGCCTGTAGCCGATCCCAATGACAGAGAACACAATGAAATTTGGCCAGGAGGAAGGTTCAATCATTATTGGTTTGATTTAAATAGAGACTGGTTCTTGGCAACTTTTCCAGAATCAAAAAATAGAATCAACTTTTTCCATAAATGGAGACCCTATGTTCAAACGGATCATCATGAAATGGGCACCAATTCCACTTTGTATTTTGATCCAGGAGAAGAGGCAAGTAATAATCCAGTAGTGCCCAATTATTTATACAAAAACATTTATCCAAAATTTGCCACTTATTTTACCAAGGCTGCCAATAGTATTGGCTCGATGTATTTTACGAAAGAAACATTTGACAAACTTTATCCTGGATATGGAAGCAGCTACATTAATTTTTATGGTGGTGCAGGCTTTTTGTTTGAACAAGGAAGCAGCAGAGGACATGTTCAAGAGACCACAACAATTCCTATCACCTTTGCTTTTACTATTCGAAATCAATTTACGGCTTCGCTTGCTACTATAAGAGCATCTTTAGCAGAGAAAAGCACATTGCTTGAATTAAGAAAAACATTTTATGAGGTAGGAAAAAAACAAGCACAAGAAGCGGTGGTGAAAGGGTATGTTTTTGGCGACGTTAATGATTATAATCGAACAAAAGCTTTTGTGGACTTATTGCAACTACATAGAATAGACTTATATGAAGTACCAAATAGTAATAGTTTTTATGTGCCCGTTGCACAAGACAACCATATTATGGTAAGAACCATATTTGAAAATCAGATTACCTATAAAGACAGCTCTTTTTATGATGCTTCTACCTGGAGTTTAATTCAAGCGTTTAATTTGCCCTATACAGAAATTAAGACAGCTTTTACGCCCGGCGCAAAAATTACTGAACCATTATCTTCCAAGTCACCCGCGGTTATTAAAAGTAATTATGCTTATATCGTTAGCAATACAGATTATAATATCCATAAATTTATTTTTGATTTACAAAAACAAGGCGTGCTTGTACAAACTGCAACAAGGCCATTTAGTGTTATGTTAGAAGGGCGTGAAAAAAAGTATGGTTATGGAACTATTGTGGTATCAGTACAACAACAAAATGTAGATGCCAATAAATTATATGATATCATTGTTCAAGCAAGTAATGCCGCTAATATTTCAGTTCAAACCGTTGCTTCCGGTTATAATAA
Organism: uncultured Sediminibacterium sp.; assembly: GCA_964492205.1. Classification (GTDB taxonomy): domain Bacteria; phylum Bacteroidota; class Bacteroidia; order Chitinophagales; family Chitinophagaceae; genus Sediminibacterium. The sequence goes on along the minus strand of CAZBJP010000012.1, from coordinate 5,367 downwards.
TTCTGGCATTGACCTAGGAAGTAATTATGTGAAAACATTAAAAAAGCCAGAAGCATTAATGATTATTGGAACTGGGGTAGCTGCGTCAGAGGCGGGAGAAGTGTGGCATTTATTAGATCAAAGATTAAGTATGCCCATTACGAAAGCAGATATACTAACTTTTTCAAGAATAGATCTAAATAGGTATAATACGATGATTATGGTTTCAGGTAATTATGCCTTATTAGACAAGACAAGTATTGATAAAATAAAAGCATGGGTTCAAAATGGCAACACGCTCATTACGATTAAAAGTGGTGCCGAGTGGGCCATTAAAAATGGTCTTACCAAACATAAACTAATTACAGATTCGGTATTTAGTTCTACTAGACAATATTATGATAGGGCAGTAGAAATAGAAGGCGCTAAAGTGTTAGGTGGTTCTATCTTTAAGGTGGATCTTGATACAACACATCCAATTGGTTATGGCTATTCAAATAAATTTGTCTCCGTCTTTAAAAATAGTTTAACCTTTTTCCAAAAAAGTACAAACCCATATAATACTGTTGCACAATACTTGAATGAGCCTTTAGTGGGTGGCTATGTGCATCCAACTACTTTGAAAAAGATGCGCAATAATCCATCTATCTTAATTGGACAAGAAGGTCTAGGAAGAGTTGTTTTATTTGCTGATGAACCTAATTTCAGAGGCGCATGGTATGGCACCAATAAACTTTTCTTGAATGCGTTGTTTTATGGTCAATTAATTAATGTGCCTTCTGTGGTGGCTAATGAGGCACTAGAAGAGGCACACGAATAATTTATTTATGATCAAAATCCAAGATAACGCCATTAATACAATAACGTAATCCCGTTGGTGGAGGGCCATCTTCAAATACATGACCTAAATGTGCTTTGCACTTGCCGCATTGCACTTCGGTTCTTGTCATGCCATGGCTATTATCAGGCGTATATATGATGGATTGTTTTGAAATAGGTTCATAAAAGCTAGGCCATCCACAACCACTATCGAATTTGGTATCACTTTTAAATAAAGGGTTCCCACAGGCCTTACAATAATAAGTGCCTATTGCTTTTGAGGTCTCAAATGCGCTCGTAAAGGGGCGCTCTGTTCCTTTTTCTCTCGCAATTGCGTATACTTCGGGACTTAATATTTGTTTCCAAACACTGTCAGGTACTACCACGGGTGTTTTGCTTGTTCTGGAATAATAAGTATTTTCTTTTATAGGCATGTTGGTCGTTTTATTAGATTGCTTGATGCTAGCTTGACCGCAGGCTGTTTGGCTGATCAAAAGGCAGAAACAAAGTATTTTATACATGGGATTGATTTCACTGTAAAATACTAACAAGTATTCAGATAATTTGTTGAGTAAATTATAAGATATGGTTAAAAAAATTTACTTGAGTTTGTTATCTTTGTTTTCTATCAACACAATCTCATGTTCAACTTAATTTTATTTGGTCCTCCAGGAAGTGGTAAAGGTACACAAAGCGAAAACATTATCGCAGCCTATGGTTTGCAGCATTTGTCTACGGGTAATTTATTGCGTAGTGAGATTGCGGATCAAACGACATTAGGACTTGAAGCAAAAAGATTAATGGACCAAGGGCAACTTGTTCCGGATGAAGTTGTGATTGGTATGGTCGATAATTTTATGAATGCACATCCAGAAGCAAAAGGATTTTTATTTGATGGCTTTCCAAGAACAACGGCACAATGTATTGCGTTAGATGCTTTGTTGAAAAAAAAATCAAACGAAATAAATGTGGTTCTTGCATTGGAAGTGAGTGAAGAAGAATTAGTAAAAAGATTATTGGGCAGGGGGTTAACCTCGGGAAGAAGTGATGATACAAATGAAACAATTATTCGTGCGAGAATTCAAGAATACCATGATAAGACAACAGCAGTAGCAACTTATTACAAACAATTTAATAAAGTAGTATCTGTTAAAGGAGAAGGTACGGTGGAATCAATCTATGCAGATTTAAAATCAGAAATTGATAAAAGAATTAAATAACCTTAATGAAGATAAATAAAAAAGGATCAACTTCGTTGATCCTTTTTTATGTGTTCAATCAATGAGATTTAAATATTCAAACCACCGCAGGCGCTGATCACTTGGCCGGTTATATAACTACTCATATCGCTTGCTAGGAACAATGTGGTGTTTGCAATTTCATCTGCTTTACCAAAACGACCTAAAGGAATTTTATCTAAGAAAGCCTTACCAGCTTCGCCTTCATTTAAATAGTGGGTCATGTCTGTTTCAATAAATCCCGGAGCAATCGCATTACAACGAATGTTACGACTACCCACTTCTGCAGCAATAGACTTTGTAAAACCAATGATACCCGCCTTGCTAGCCGCATAACTACTTTGACCTGCGTTGCCACGAATACCAATAATAGAACTCATGTTGATTATACTTCCGCTGCGGGCTTTCATCATTGGACGAATCACTTGCTTGGTCATATTAAAGACGCTCTTTAAATTGGTTTCCATTACATCATCCCATTGCTCTGGGGTCATGCGTAATAACAAATTATCTTTTGAAATACCTGCATTGTTCACGCAGATATCAACGGTCCCAAATGTTGCCACAACGTCATTCACAAAGTTTTCGCAAGCAGCAAAATCACCCGCATTGGCTTGATATGCTTTTGCTTTCACACCTAGTTTTTCTATTTCAGCAACCAGTTGATTTGCTTTATCGGCACTGCTATCACTTACATAAGTGAATGCGACATGCGCACCTTGCTCTGCTAGTTTTAGAGCAATGGCAGCACCAATCCCTCTTGCTGCACCAGTTACAATGGCAACTTTTCCTGCTAATAATTTCATTACTTTCTGTTTTTAATAAACCAATAAGTATGCATTAATACAATACTAATATTTACAAATATAACAGGATTATCCTGTTTTAAAAAACCATATGCAATCCAAAGAAAACTGCCCACCATATTGGTGATTCTTAATTTTCTTACCTCTTGAATTCCAAACGAACCCACTACCACTGCAGTAGCTAGCCATCCTAATGCATCAGTCATTTAATTTTAATTTATTGTTTAAATATGTTTTAAAAAACAAGTAATGTTGAACTAAACTTCTTCATGAATGATTTTTAATTCATCTATAAACTTTCGTTCATTGGATAGTCTTGGTACTTTGTGTTGACCGCCTAATTTACCTTTTCTTTTAAGCCATTCATGAAAACATCCATTTTTTACAGCGGTGATTTGTGGCAAGCTTAATGCAATGTCTTTATGTCTTTTAGCTTCGTAGTCACTATTGATAGCTTGTAAATTTTTATCTAAAGCAACTGTAAAAGCATGCATGTCTGAAGGTGCTTTTTCAAATTCAATGAGCCACTCATGTGCACCTGCGCCTTTATCAGACATATAGATAGGTGCAGCGGTGTATTCTTTCATGACTACATTAAAACTTGAACAAGTATCACTGATCGCTTTATCACTATTGTCTGCAATAACTTCTTCACCAAATGCGTTGATATATTGTTTTAATCTTCCACTTACTTTTACACGGAAGGGATTGAGTGTCACAAATTGAACAGTGTCACCAACTAGATAGCGCCAGAGCCCGCCATTGGTGCTGATTATGATGGCATAATTTTTTCCTAATTCAACTTTGTCTAAGCCAATCGTTTTTGGATTTTCTTTTCCATATTCTTCAATCGGCATGAACTCATAAAAAATACCATGGTCCAAAAAAAGTAACATACCGTCTTCGTTCAGTCGATCTTGAGCTGCAAAAAAGCCCTCACTAGCATTGTAGATCTCTAAATAATTACAGTCACCACCAATGATTTTTTTAAATTGTTCTCTATAGGGCGTAAAAGAAACACCGCCGTGGATATATAATTCAAAATCGGGCCAAACTTCTTTGATGGTTTGCTTTCTTGTAATCTCTAAAATTCTTTTTAACAATACCAGGGTCCAGGTGGGTACGCCAGCAATGGAAGTAACGGGTTCGCCAATTGTACTTTGTGCTAGCATTTCAATCTTTGACTCCCACTCGTCCATCAGGGCAATGGATAATTCCGGTACACGAATCAAGCCGGACCAGATAGGTGCATTTTGTAACAACACTGCGCTAAGGTCACCATATTGAATGTCTTCTTTAATGGGGTGTACTTGATGACTTCCACCAATCACCAATCCCTTGCCAGTTAAAAGATCGCTATCTGGAAATGCATGGTAATAGATGGTTAAGACATCTTTAGAACCTTGAAAGTGGTTGTCTTCGATGCTTTCTTTACTTAGGGGGATATACTTGCTTTTGTCGTTGGTGGTCCCACTACTTTTAGCGAACCATTCTACTGGTGTATTCCATAAAACAGCAGCCCCACCCTGCATAATTTCGTCAATAAAGGGCTTGATATCTTCGTATTCATGTATAGGAACCGTTTCCTTAAATTTTCTAATATTAAAAAGTGAACTAAACTGATACTTTCTACCAATTTGGGTGTATTGACCATGTGTGATGAGGTCTTGTAACACTTCACGTTGTGCAGCAATTGGCTCTTTAACCCAATGTTCTATTTGCCAATAACGCAATCGAGCTAGTCTAGATAAGGCAGGGCTAAAAATTTTCATAGGCTATTTTTGACCCATTTCAATTATCCAATCTTTACGTTTTAATTCAAAATTGGTGCCAAGGTACAATCGTCTTACTTGATCATCTTCTGCTAATTCTTCGGCCGTGCCGTGTTTGAATATTTTTCCTTCAATCAATAAATAAGCACGATCACAAATAGATAAAGTTTCATTCACGTTATGGTCAGTAATTAAAATGCCGATATCTTTTAACTTTAACCTTGCTACTACTGATTGAATATCCTCCACTGCGATAGGATCCACGCCAGCAAAAGGTTCGTCTAATAAAATGAATTTGGGATCAACGGCTAATGCCCTTGCAATCTCAGTTCTTCTACGTTCACCACCACTTAGGCTATCACCATTATTATTTCTTACTTTTTGTAAATTAAATTCATCTAAAAGGGTTTCCATTTTATGCAAACGCTCGCCTTTTGTCAATTTGGTCATCTCCAAAATGGCCATGATATTATCTGCAACCGATAATTTTCTAAACACACTTGCTTCTTGCGGTAAATATCCCAAGCCCATTTGTGCACGCTTGTACATGGGTAAATGGGTGATATCCTCTTCGTTTAAAAATACACGGCCTTCGTCTGGTGCAATCAATCCAACTACCATATAAAAAGTGGTTGTTTTGCCGGCACCGTTGGGTCCTAATAGTCCAACAATTTCCCCTTGTGTTACAGATACGCTTACCTGGTCAACAACCTTACGGCCCTTGTATTGTTTAATCAGCTTATCGGTATGTAT
>CAZBJP010000011.1:24295-33433 GCA_964492205.1 uncultured Sediminibacterium sp. | reverse complement strand
CATGGCTCAATCTTTGGTGTTGAACCATCTCTACTAACTGTTGCTTTAATTTTTCCTGACCAATTACATCGCGCAATAACATGCAGCGAAGATACTATTTCCTAGGGTATGCTACTTATTTTAAGTAACTCAAAATAGCCTCACTATCTGGCTTTACATTACTCGGGAAGTAGGCCAACATTTTTCCGCTTTCATCCAATAAAAATTTATTGAAGTTCCAGCCAATAGTTGCATCTAGCACACCATTTTTTGTTTTCTGTGTCAACCATTGATAAATGGGTGCTTGAGTGCCACCTTTCACATCTACTTTGTCTGCTAATGGGAAATTAACACCATAATTTTTTTGACAGAATTCTACTATTTCCTCGTTCGAACCTGGTTCTTGTCCACCGAACTGATTACAGGGGAATCCTATAATCACCAATTTGTCTTTATACTGACTATATATTTTTTGTAATAACTCATATTGCGGGGTATAACCACACTTGCTAGCTGTATTAACAACCATGATTTTTTTTCCTTTGAATTTTGAAAAATCAATTTGACCTCCGTCAATACTTTTTACTTTAAAGCCATGGATACTTTGGGCGCTTGCGAATAAGCTGAAGGCAAGAAATAAGAAACTTAATATAGTTTTCATAATGATCAAATTTATGTTTGAGTCTATAAATATAACAAGAAATAAATCAAAAAGTTGACTAGAGGGTATAAGCGGCAACTGCAATGGAGACCGAAGCAGGCTCTCCAAGCAATACACACTGAATAGCAGCTTCTAATGTAGCCCCTGTGGTCAACACATCATCAATAAGTAATATATTTTTCCCTTTGATTTTTTCAGGAGTGCTTAATTCAAATAAGTGTGCGTCAACTTGAAGCCTTGCGGTCCTGTTTTTCTTTGTTTGAGTGCTAGACCACCTCCTTTTAGTTAAACTATGGTGATCAATTGGTTTATTCCAAATTTGCTGCATGCCCATTGCGATTACTAGACTTTGGTTAAAGCCCCTGCTATGTATTTTTGAATGACTTATGGGTATAGGGATGATCAGGTCAACTGGATTGAATTTTTCTTGTACTGAAATTGCTTCACCCATTAATCTGCCTAATAAAATGCCCACTTTTTTATTATGATGGTACTTTAATTGTATCATTAAATTTTGAACAAGGCTATCTTTTGTAAAAAATAATAATGCCCCAACAGAATGGATTGAGGCCCTGCCCCAAAACATTTTTTCAACTGGGTTATCGACGATGCTAAAAAAATCTGTGTAGGGTAAATCTTTAATACATTCGTTACATAAAGGCTGCTTTTTATCTAATTGGTCTGTGCCACAACCAAAGCATATCTGGGGGTAAATTAAATGTAAAAATGCATTTAGATAGTCCCTTATTGTGTCAAACAATTTCAAGATTAGAAAAATAATCGGTAGGCTTCATCTACTCTTTCAACAGGAATAATTTCTATGCCATGTTTTTTTATATCAATTCCTTTAGTATTAAATCCAGAAATAATAATTTTTTCGAATCCAAGTTTTTCAGCTTCAGCAATGCGTTGTTGAATTCTATTTACTGCACGAATTTCACCATTCAGTCCAACTTCACCAGCAAAACAAATTCCCTGTGGCAATGGAATGTCTTCGTATGATGAAAGTAGTGCAAGAATCACAGCAAGGTCCAAAGATGGATCTTCTATTTTAAGTCCTCCTGCAATATTGACAAATACATCTTTCATTCCAAATGCAAAGCCACCGCGTTTTTCCAACACAGCTAATAAAAGTTGTAATCTTCTTAAATCAAATCCAGTTACTGTTCTTTGCGGTGTGCCATACACACTCTGTGTTACCAAAGCTTGCACTTCGATTAAAAGCGGACGCATCCCTTCCATCGCAGCGGCAATAGTACTTCCACTCAATGCATCGTTTCTTTGTGCGATTAAAAATGCGGACGGATTGGTCACGACTTTCATACCAGTCCCTGTCATTTCATAAATCCCTAACTCACTAGTGCTTCCAAATCTATTTTTTAATGTACGCAACATCCTATAGGCATAATGACGATCACCTTCAAATTGCAAAACGGTGTCGACCATGTGTTCTAAAATTTTTGGTCCAGCAATTGATCCTTCCTTAGTTATATGTCCAATTAAAAATACCGGTGTGCCGGTTTCTTTTGCGAATCTTTGAAATTCTGCTGCAGTTTGTTTGATTTGAGAGATGCTACCAGCTGCAGCATCAATTAAATTCGATTCTAAAGTTTGAATAGAATCTACAATGACAACGGTCGGCTTTAATTTTTTTATCGCTTTAAAAATTGCTTGTGTATGCGTTTCTGTTAGTAGGTAAAAATGATCGTTTTCTAAACTCAATCTATCTGCACGCATTTTAATTTGCTGAATACTTTCCTCCCCACTTATATACAAAACAGTTTGATCTTTCATCATCAAACCTTGCTGTAAAAACAAAGTGCTTTTTCCAATACCTGGCTCGCCCGCAACTAATACAATCGAGCCCAAAACAAGCCCACCTCCCAAGACTCTATTTAATTCAGGATCCGAGCAGTCAATTCTTTTTTCCGATTGACTTTGCACATCATTGATGGAGATTACTTCTGTTCCTTTTTGAGTAGTGGCATAATCATCCCAGGTTGGGGCGTTTCCTTTGCCTTTGTCAATCACTTCTTCTGTAAAACTGTTCCACTCGTTACAAGCAGGGCATTTGCCAGCCCATTTGGCTGATTCATACCCGCAATTTGTACAAAAAAAAGCTGATTTTGACTTACTCATAGGGTAAAGATACTCGGATTCTTATTTTATTAAAGCGTAATTACCGAAATTGGCTGAAAATCAAATACTGTTTAATGTTACTGGAGTTTAATAAAAGATTTATTAAACTTTTTTAGAGCAAAAAAACAGGTGCTTTTAGCATTAAATAATTGTTAAATTCTAGGCTTTTTACGTACTTTGTGGCATTACAAAAAATAAACATAAACAGAAAATGAAAAAATTACTTCTTGTTTTTGCATTGTTTTTGGGATTTCAAGTATCTCAAGCTCAACAATCTAAAGTTCAAGGTACTGTTTCGGATGCTCAAGGGAAACCTATTTCTGGAGTATCTATTACCCTTAAAGGACAAAAAGCAGGTGTTGTTTCTGAAAACAACGGAACATACACCATCACGCTTAACAACTTATCTGGCACTTTAGTATTCAATTCAATTGGTTTTACTGCTAAAGAAGTAGCGATTAATGGTAAATCAACCATTGATGTTGTATTGATGGCTAAAGATGAAAATCTTGATGAGGTAGTGGTAGTGGGTTATGGTACGCAGAAAAAGAAAGACATTACTGGATCAGTTGGAACAGTGAATGCTGCTCAAATCAAAAACTTGTCATTAACAAGTCCAGAACAAGCATTGCAAGGTAGAATTGCTGGTGTGAATGTGACTTCTGCATCTGGTACACCTGGTGCTTCTATTAACATCAATGTGCGTGGTGTAGGAACAATCAACGGTAGTTCTCAACCTTTATATGTAGTAGATGGTATCCCAGTTGCAACTGGATCGTTCTCACAAATTGGTGTAGGTAACCAAGTATTAAATAGCTTGGCAGACATCAATCCAAATGACATTGAGTCTCTTGATGTATTGAAAGATGCCTCTGCTACTGCAATCTATGGTTCTAGAGGAGCGAATGGGGTGGTTTTGATTACTACAAAGAGAGGTAAAAATCAAAAAACTAAATTTTCTTACAATGGCTATTATGGTACACAAGAAGCTTGGAAGAAAATTACGCCTTTGACTGGACCTGAATTTCAAGCCCTTTTACAAGAGAGTCTTGCGAACAGATATGGTGGTAATTTAGAACCTTCTGCTTATTTTGGTTCTACCATACATGATTATTCAACAGTGAATACAAATTGGCAGGATTTAATTTTCAGAACTGCACCAATTCAAAGTCATGATATCAGTGCACAAGGTGGAAATGAAAAAACTAAATTTTATATTGGTGGTAGCTATTTTGATCAAGATGGAACTATCTTAGGTTCTAAATTCCAACGTTATAATTTTAGAATTAATGTAGACAATCAAGTTACAGATAAATTCAAAATTACTTCTGGTTTAACAGGAAGTAATACGATCCAAAATCGTATTCAGAATGATAACAATATCTATGGTGTATTAAGTAGTGCGGTTTTATTAGCTTCAGATATTCCAGCTTACAATGCCGATGGCACTTACGGTAAGGACCCACTTTCATCTGTAGAAAGTCCATTACTTGCTGCGAAAGAAAATTACAATAAAGTAAATAATAGTAGAGTCAATGCCACTTTAGGTGGTGAATACCAAATCATTCCTCAATTAAGCTTTAAAGTGAATTTAGGTGCTGATTATGTGGCATTGAACGAAGCAAGATTTTATCCTTCTATTTCTAATGCAGGAGCAGGGGTAAAAGGTCAAGCTACAGAAGCGTATAACAAAAGCATGAACTTAGTGAATGAAAACATTCTTTCTTACAAGCAATCTTTTGGAAACCACGATTTGAATGCCGTTGCGGTGGCTTCTTATCAAACTCAAAAATTTGAATCTATCTTTGCGTTAGCAGAGAACTTCCCAGGTAATTCAATCAAAAGATTATCTGCAGGATCTGTTAAGAAAGATGCATCTAGTTCAGGAAGCGCGTTCGGTATCGTAGGTTATGTAGGAAGAATCAACTATGGCTACAAAGGTAAATACTTATTGAGCGGTAGTATTAGAAGAGACGGATCTTCTAACTTGGGTGCAGATAAGAGATGGGGAACTTTCCCAGCTGTTTCAGCTGCTTGGAGATTTTCTGATGAAAACTTCATGAATAATCTTAAGTTCATCAACAATGGTAAAATCCGTGGTTCTCATGGATATAGCGGATCTAACTCTGGTGCCTTATTTGGTTCATTACCATTGATTAGCCCAGGTGCGAATTATTTAGCTTCTGCAGGTTTAGCACCTTCTCAGTTAGGTAATCCAGCATTAGGTTGGGAGACTTCAGTTCAAACAGACATCGCATTAGAATTAGGCTTCTTTAATAGAATTACTTTAACTACAGAAGTTTATAATAGAAAAACGAAAGACCTTTTAACAAGTAGAGGTTTAGTAGGTAACGCTGGATTTACTTCAGTAAGTGATAATGTGGGTGGAATCACAAACAAAGGTTTAGAGATTTCATTAGAAACAAGAAATATTGTTAAGCCTGATTTTACTTGGACAACGAATTTCAATATTACTTTCCAAAAAAATAATGTGGATACTATTTATGGTGGTAATCCATTTGCTTCTGGTTTTGCTAGTTGGATTCAACAAGGATATCCTTTGAACTCATTTAGAGGATACAGAATGGAAAGAATTTTCCAAAACGCTTCAGAAATAGTTGCTAAAAGAGATGGTACTGCTGCGAAGCCAGGTGATATTAAATGGAAAGATTTGAATGGTGATGGAGTGATCAATTCTGCTGACCAAGAAGTTTTAGGTAGTGCACTTCCTAAGTTCTTTGGAAGTTTAACGAATAACTTTACCTACAAGAATTTTGAATTAACTGTGTTCTTCCAATTCGTGGGCGGCAACAAAATCTATAATAACAATAGAGCATTTGCAGAAGGTATGAACGGATTGTTCGGCCAATACGCAACTACTTTAAATAGATGGACACCAACGAATCCATTTACAACAATGCCTAGAGCAGTTTATGGTGACCCAGCAAACAACCGTCGTACTTCTGATAGATGGCTTGAAGATGGTTCTTTTACACGTTTGAAAAATTTAATTTTTGCGTATAATTTAGATTCTAAATTAGCATCAAAAATGAAATTATCTTCTTTGAAAGTATATGTACAAGCACAGAACTTAATTACATGGACAAACTATTCAGGCTTTGATCCAGAGGTAAGTACTTTTACTTCAACTAATACTGCACAAGGAACAGATTTCTTAACATTCCCACAAGCCAAAACAATCACTTTTGGATTGAATGTTGGATTCTAAATTAATTATCAATCATTTAATAATTTATCAAATGAAAAAGATGCTATATAAAATTTTATTATTCTCTACTTCGATATTTATGCTTACAGCATGTGAGAAGGTAGTTGATCTAGCGCCTGAGACTTCTTTAGATGCGACAACCGCATATAATAATAGACAAGGAGTTGAAGCTGGATTACTAGGTTGTTACAATGCTTTGCAAAGTACAAGCTATTACGGCTTAGAATATTGGGCTTTATCTGATATGTACGCAGGGGTGATTTCACATACCGGTACATTCCCTACATTCGCTCAATATGCGAATAGACAAATTTTACCAGATAATACCAACACAACTAATGGTTGGAATCAAATTTACAATGGCATTAATCGTGTAAATACGGTGTTAGAGTCTGCTGAAGCAATTACAGATCCAGCTTTTGCAAAAACTCAAACAATTGGTGAAGCTAAGTTCCTAAGAGCGTTAATGTATTTCGATTTATTAAGAGCTTTTGGTGGAAGTGAAACAGGTTTTACAAAGCAAGGAAGAGGAGTGCCACTTAGAACAAAAGCAACATTAAGTACTACTGACGCGGAACCTGTTGCCTTAGCAACTGAAGCTGCAGTATGGACTTTGATCAATGAAGATTTAGATTATGCTATTGCTAATTTAAAAGCAAATGTATCTGGTCGTGCTACTGCTAATGCTGCAAAAGCATTGAAAGCTAGAGCTGCTTTATACACAAAGGATTATGATAATGCCGAGAAATTAGCGACAGAAGTTATTAATTCTTTGAAAGGTACTGGTACGGGCTTAGCATCTGACTACAGTTCTTTATTCTTAAGTCAAAATACAAAGCCTGAAAGCATTTTTGAATTAGCTTTTGATATCAATAACACCAACTCAATTGCTTTCTATTATTTCCCAACTGCGAATGGTGGTAGAAATGAAATTGGTTCAAGTGCAACTTTAGTGGCACAGTCTAGTGCAGATGGTAGAAAAGCTATGAATGTGTTCTTGATGGGTACAACAAATAAAACGAAGAAATATTCAAGAATTAACGGTACAGATAATGTGATTATTATTCGTTTAGCAGAAATGTACTTGACAAGAGCAGAAGCTAGAGCTTCTAAAGCTACTCCTGATTTAACAGGTGCTTTAGATGACTTAAACGTAATTAGACAAAGAGCAGGTTTACCTAACTCTACTGCTACTGATGCTGCTACTTTAGTAACCGAAATTTTAGCAGATAGATATTGGGAATTCGCACACGAAGGACATGCGTTCTTTGATTTCAAGAGAACCAATCGTTTAGCAACTGCTTTAACGGGTTTCTCTGGTGCTAATGCCTTTAGAGCTTTATACCCAACACCTCAAAGAGAAATTTTGAATAGTGCTGGTAAAATCACTCAAGTAACTGGATACTAATCTAGTTAGTGGTTAAATAAAAAAGGAGTACTTTCTAAGTACTCCTTTTTTTATGCTCAATTTTCCAAGCAGTGTTATTGATTTTTATTCCTGGAAATGGATTAAATCTTTATCTCTTCCATTTGGTCATCTAAGAATTTGTATTCAACTAAGTGACTTGTATTCGAAGCTTGTGATTGTAATTTTAATTTGTATTTCTTTTTCCAGCGTTTTATGATGCTAGTAAAGAAGCCCTTGGTTAGGTGTGAATGAATAATTGGGTGCACTAGTAAAGTCAGCTTTTTGTGACCATGTGAAGCCAAATAGGCTAACTTCTTCTCCATTTCATCTTCTAATAATAAGGTAGCAGTAATTTTACCCGTGCCTGAACAAGCTGGACAATCTTCAGAAGTATTAATATTCACTTCAGGTCTTATCCTTTGTCTAGTAGCTTGTAAAAGACCAAATTTAGAAATAGGTAAAAGTGAATGTCTAGCTCTATCGGTTTTCATAAACCCTTCTAGGGCCTCCTGCACTTTTTTCTTATGTTCTGGTAATTTCATGTCAATAAAATCAATGACAATAATTCCGCCTATATCTCTTAACCTTAATTGCCTAGCAATTTCCTCTGCGGCCTCTAAATTAGTTTGTAAGGCATTCTCCTCTTGGTTGTTTCCTACACTCTTAAAACCGCTATTAACGTCTATTACATGGAGTGCTTCGGTATGTTCTATAATCAAATAAGCACCACTGTTTAAATTAATGGTTTTGCCAAAAGAGGATTTGACTTGTTTGGTAATACCATATTGGTCAAATATGCCAACATCCCCACTGTGTAAACTGATTATATTTGCTTTATGAGGAGCAATTCTTTGAAGATAGTTTAAAGTGATATCATAAACTTTTTTATCATTCACTACAATCTTATTAAAATCTTCATTCAATAAGTCTCTTAGTATACTTGTTGTCTTGCTTTCCTCATTCATGATGCGCGTAGGAGGGACGGCACCTTTCAAATTTGACTGGATATTTTTCCAATTTGCCTCTAAAGTGAGCAAATCATCATGTAATTCTGCCGTAGATTTTCCTTCTGCTGCGGTTCTTACAATCACGCCAAAGTTCTTTGGGCGTATTGACTCCATCATTTTTTGAAGGCGCTTACGCTCCTCTGAAGAATGGATCTTTTTGGAAACCGCTACTATTTCATTGAAAGGAGTTAACACCACAAAGCGACCTGCAAGTGATATTTCACAAGTTAATCTTGGTCCTTTTGCAGCAATGGGTTCTTTTAAAATCTGTACCAAAATATTGGGTTTGCCACTTAAGACTTCGCTAATTTTTCCAGTCTTTACTATTTCTGGAGCTGACTGGAATTTTGAAAAATCGAATTGATTATGTTGATCATTCATCGCATCCTGCGTGAACTTAATAATTGATTTTACATAAGGGCTTAAATCGGTGTAATGCAAAAAAGCATCTTTTTCGAAGCCAACATCCACAAAAGCGGCATTGAGGCCAGGTATAATCTTCTTCACTTTTCCAAGATAAAGATCGCCAACGGCAAAGCGAGCGTCTATCTTTTCATTATGAATTTCTACTAATTTCTTGTCTTCTAATAAGGCTATTTCAACCCCATCAGGAGAACTATTAATAATTAAATCTTTGTTCACGAATAGCAACTTTTAATACAACATATAACTCGCCTAATAGCGTGAGAATGCTTTATGTTTTTTGAAAACACGG
>CAZBJP010000011.1:23281-24177 GCA_964492205.1 uncultured Sediminibacterium sp. | reverse complement strand
AAAATGTTATTTCTTTAATTCTTGTATTCTTTTGGAGATGGCTTCTTTGGCTTCTGGAATATTGACACTATTGCTAACTCTGGTATACCATTCAATGGCCAAATCTTTTTGGTTGTTCAATTCGTAACACTCTGCTAAGTGTATCATCGCTTCAATATGATTGGGTTGAATTTTCAACACGGTTAAAAAGCGTTCTATTGCTTTATCATATTGTCCTGATTTTTTACCACCTAATGCCAGTATAAGTTGACCATAAGTATTGGTGGAATCTTTATCCACCACCTCTTTGATCACCGTTAAACCTTGCATAGGATTGTCAGATAGGTTACCAAATAAATAACAAGCACCAAGGTTAATCTTAGCGGAGTCGTTCTTTGGATTGATTACCAATGCTTTCTCTAAAAGAACTTTTGCATTTCCAGCGATCCATGGTTGGATTGCAGGAGGCGCATCCGGCGTAAGTAGATTGTCTACCAACTGCTGGGCTGCAAAAGTGAGGCTTTTTTCAGAATTTTCCAACAATGCAGCACTGTAAGTGAAATATAAATATGGAGCTAGTTTTTGAGCCGAATCTGCCCAAAATTGAGTTAAAGCTTTAAAAGACTTCAGACTATCTAACTTATTTGGTGCATTTTTCAACTGATTCTCTAAACTGAGTAATACAATTTTCTGATTTTCAGTTAGGCTTAATTTAGCCGTGCTTAAAATGGATTCAGTTGTAATTGGTTGATTATCAGTATTTTGTGATGCAATACTATTTTTAGTTGCAGGATACCTAGGAGTGAAAAAGTAGAGCGTACTGAATAATAGTATCCCTAGCAATACGATAATAAGCTGTGGTGTTTTCAATGCAAAAAGATTTTTGCAAAGTTAACTACTTACGTTTGCTTTTCACC
>CAZBJP010000011.1:4225-23242 GCA_964492205.1 uncultured Sediminibacterium sp. | reverse complement strand
TTGGGGTTTTGGTACTAAAAATAAATGAATTTTTAACTTTTTACAACTATATGATCGTTTTTTTTATCTATTTGTTAACATAATTTTAAGCTCATATATATTTAATAATTTACATATATGAACTAATTAGGAGTATTTTTTTCTCTATTTTTTTCATTTCTTATCAGTGATTTCCCTTTTTTTAGGCAATTTTGTGGCTAATGGCTACCTATTTTACCCAACAGCTCCTCAAGTGGAACAATTTTTCGAATCAACGGGTAATGCCTTGGAAAGGCGAATCGGATCCTTATAAGATTTGGCTTAGTGAGATTATTTTACAGCAGACCAGGGTAGAGCAAGGCTGGTCATATTATGAAAAATTTATTGCTAGTTTCCCTACCATCCAAGATTTAGCAAAAGCAAAAGACGAAAAAGTCTTTAAACTCTGGGAAGGATTAGGCTATTATAACAGATGTAGGAACCTTTTACATACTGCAAGGCATATTGTTAAAGAAAGAAAGGGTATTTTCCCAAACAATTATGAAGCATTATTAGCGCTGAAAGGAGTTGGTCCCTATACTGCAGCTGCCATTGCTTCCTTTGCTTTTAATTTGCCTTATGCTGTAGTGGATGGGAATGTGTTTAGGGTACTTTCTAGATTTTATGGAATTGACGTTCCCATCGATTCAAAAGAAGGGCTGCATATTTTTAACGAAATTGCAAAGAAAAATCTAGCAATTGAAGCACCTGGAGCATATAATCAGTCGATTATGGACTTTGGTGCAACAGTTTGCAAACCCAGTACACCAGATTGTGCAGCTTGTAATTTGGCTTCTAAATGTGTGGCTTTTAACATTAATAGAGTGAATCAACTGCCTGTTAAGTTAAAACGTATCACCAAAAAGAAAAGACATTTTGATTTTTTCTGTTTTAATTTTAAAGGGCAATGGATGATTCAAAAAAGAGGTGAAGGGGATATTTGGAATGGTTTGTATCAATTTTATGTTGTAGAACATGATCGAGTGCCAGTCTATTCTGACAACTATTTAGAGGAATTCTTGTTCAACCAATTTATTTTATCAAAAAAACATTGGAAGCCAATAAATATAAAAGGACAACCAAGGCTTTTTAAACAAATACTTACCCATCAGACTATTGAAGCGCGTTTTATTTGTATTCAATTAAATAAGCTACCTAAAATGCTTGAAAAAGCCTTGTGGGTAAAGCCTAAGCAATTGTCAAAATATGCTTTCCCAAAAATCATTAATGATTTTTTAGTAACTTTCCACCATGGAAGCGCACTCGAGTAAGTTTATATTTTTAGCAGCAACTTATTTTGATATTTCAAAAATGCAGCAGGATGCAGGTTTGCTTTTTCTTTTATTTGTGTTGCTTTTTTTATCTTTTGCTATTGCTGGATCTGAAGTAGCGTTTTTTTCCTTGTCTTACAAAGACATTCAAGTTTTAAAAACAAAAAACCATAGACCTTTAAAAAGGATTGTAGACTTATTGGAAGATCCGAAAAAATTATTGACTTCAATGTTAATTGCAAATAGCTTTATTAATATTTGTATCATCTTGGTGTCTAATATTTTAATTGATCATCTTTTTATATTTGACCAGATTCCAGTTCCAGGCATAGAATTTATTGTTAAAGTATTAGCAGTGACTTTATTGCTTTTATTTTTTGGTGAAATTATGCCTAAGGTGATGGCCACTCAAAATAATATTCGATTTGCTCAAGATTTTGGCGGCATCATACAAATAGTCTATTTTTTATTTTCAAGGATGAGTGGCCTTATGGTAAAATACACCAATATCATTGAGAAAAAATTAGCACAAAAAAATACTGGCAATACCTATAGCATGGAGGAGTTGGATCATGCTATCGAGTTAACTACTTCTCCTAATCAATTAGACAGTGAAAAGAAAATTTTAAAAGGTATTGTGAAATTTGGCAATATTACTGTTCGTCAAATTATGAAAACAAGATTAGATGTTTATGGTGTAGAGGATAATATCAGCTACAATGCATTGTTAGAAAGTGTTAGAGAGCATAACTATAGTCGCTTCCCTGTGTATAAAGATGATTTGGATACGATAGTGGGCATGATTCATACCAAAGATTTAATTCCTCATTTACAAGAAGAATCATCTTATCAGTGGCAAAAACTAATCCGCCCAGCATTCTTTGTACATGAACAAAAAATGATCGAAGACTTATTAAAAGAGTTTCAAAATAAGCGGATTCATTTTGCAATTGTAGTGGATGAATTTGGCGGCACAAGTGGTATTATTACTTTAGAAGATATTTTAGAGGAAATTGTGGGTGATATTAAAGATGAGTTTGATGAAGAAGAAGCCATGATCAAAAAAATTGACGAATTCCATTATATCATTGAAGGTAAAACTGCGATTATTGATTTTTGTAATTTTATTGATATCCCAACTAATTTCTTCGATGCAGTAAAGGGAGAGAGCGACACTGTTGCTGGCTTGATGCTTGAGTTAGCAGGTGAATTTCCTTCAGTGCAACAAGTAGTTAAGTATAAACAATTTAGTTTTACAGCTTTAGAGATTCAAAAAAATAGAATACACAAGATCCAGTCCATTATTACCCCTTTGAGTACAAGTAATCCTGAGCATGTATAAATTTCTTTTTTTTATCACAGTTTTGCCAGCGCTAACTTTTACCGCATGTAATTCTCGGTATACACCCAAAGCAAAGGGATATCCAGCAATTCCGCTTCCATCAAAATCTTATCAGTCTAACAGGGTGAGCAACTTGCCTTATACTTTTGATATACCTGAATACGCAATGGTGGACAAGAAAGTGAACTATTTGGGCAAGGATCAACAAAAAAATGGGTGGATGAATTTGCAATTTCCAACCATGAATGCGACAGTTTACATTAGTTATAATCAAATTCAAAAAGACAACCTGGACATACTGGTTCGTGATGCCTACAATTTTGCCAATAATCACTCCAATAAAGCTAGTTTTATAGAAGACTCTGCTTTTGAAAACCCACAAGGACTTCGTGGTGTAATTTTCCATCTTGGCGGAGATGTAGCAAGTCCCTATCAATTTTTTATCACTGATTCAAGTCGTCATTTTTTAAGGGGTGCACTCTATTTTGACACCACGCCAAATGCGGATTCCCTAGCGCCAGTCATTGATTTTTTGTATCAAGATTTAAAAGCGCTTATCAACACCTTTCATTGGAAATCTTAATCAATAAGTAATACCTTTGTTTCAACCTTTTTAGTATGATTATAATTGACCATGTTTTAGTAAGTGACCAGGTAGTGGAAGAACAATTTGTATGTGATTTAACAAAGTGTAAAGGGGGGTGTTGTGAGGATGGCGATGCGGGTGCGCCATTAGATAATCAAGAGAAGGAATATGTGAAAGAATTTTATGAGATTGTTAAACCCTATATGACTAAGCAAGGCATTAAAGAAGTTGAAACAGTTGGGCAGTTTTTGTACGACAGAGAGTTTGGATGGGTAACACCAACAATAAACGGGGGCATATGTGCGTATGGTTATAAAGACAAGCAAAATGTTATAAAATGTGCTTTTGAGCAAGCTTATAATGATGGAAAAATTCCATGGAAAAAACCAATCAGTTGTCATCTTTTTCCTATTAAAATTCAACAAAGCAAATCTGATCCGTCTATTGACTATATGAATTATGAGCCTAGGGAAGATTTATGCAAAGCTGCGTGTAGTTTGGGAGTGAAATTGAAAGTACCAGCTTATGTTTTTTTGAAAGAGTCGATTATTAGAAAATATGGTAGTGAATTTTATGAAGCTTTAGAAGCTTCGGCAAAACATTTAGAGAATAAATAAGTAGTTATGCAAAGTATTTATGCGGCATCTTTTGATCAAAAAAGTAGTGAAAAAGCGCTCGACAAAACGCATAGGCAGAAGATCAATTTCAATATTGGCAAATACAATGCAGTAGTTCCTAAGGGTAAGATGCAATTTAATGATTTAGAGAAAGTCAGGGCGCTTGCAAAGAATAGGAAATGGGAAGCGATTGAACATTTAGATTTATACTTAATACAATTCGAAGAGCAAATTACAAAAAGGGGTGCCAAAGTTTTCTGGGCAGAAGATAGTGAACAAGCACTTGATTTTATTGGAACTATTTGTAAACAAAAAGAGTGTAAGACATTAGTTAAAAGTAAAAGCATGGTGACCGAAGAGATTCATTTAAACACTTATTTAGAATCTATCGGTGTGGAGTCTGTAGAGACGGACTTAGGTGAATATATTCAACAGCTTGATGGTGAAGCCCCTTATCATATTGTTACACCGGCAATGCATAAAAGTAAAGAAGATGTAGCCAAGTTGTTCGCTGAAAAATTAGGGACAGATATTAATTTGACACCGGAAGAAATGACTCAAGTTGCTAGAAAAAATTTGAGAGAAAAATATGTTCAAGCTGAAATAGGTGTGACAGGTGCTAATTTTATTTTGTCAGATATCGGGGGTATTGCCTTGACAGAAAACGAAGGTAATGCAAGACTCTCTGCTTCATTTCCTAAAACACATATTGTTATTGTGGGCATTGAAAAAGTTATTCCATCAATAACTGACTTAGGATTATTTTGGCCATTACTATCTACTTACGGTACTGGCCAGCAAGTGACTGTTTATAATAGTATTATTAGCGGGCCAAAACAATTGGATGAAGTGGATGGTCCAGAAGAAATGTATGTGATTTTATTAGATAACGGCAGAACAGAATTATTGGCTAATGCTAAAAGTAGGGAAGCACTTTACTGTATTCGTTGTGGTGCTTGTTTGAATGCTTGTCCAGTATATAAGAATATAGGAGGGCATGCTTACGAGACTACATACAGTGGTCCAATTGGAAGTGTCATTACACCACATTTGAGAGGCATGCATGATTATAAACATTTGAGTTTTGCTTCTAGTTTATGTGGCAACTGTACTGCTGTATGTCCTGTTAAAATTAATTTACATGAACTTTTATTAGAAAATAGGAGGGAATCGGTTATAGCTGGTGAAAGTAATTTTTCTGAAGAATTTGCATGGAAAATTTGGAAACAAGCTTCATTGAATAGACTATTGATGAATCAAGGAAATGCAACCATTAAAAATTGGCTTGTCAATAAAATATTTAAAGGTTGGGCTAATCAAAGGGCTCCTTTACAATTTCCAACAAAGACTTTTAACCAGCTTTGGAAGGAAAAACAAAAGCATAAATAGTTATTTTCCACAAAGTTTTTACGACTACATTGCATCTGCATCAGATACTGCTGTGACAGGATCTTTTTGGTCTTTTAGACTCTTATTAACTAAATAGACCCCAGCTAAGGTGCAGATTGTACCCACGATATTATTCCAGGTCATTTGCTCATTTAATAAAATGGAGCCCACCCATATAGCGACAATTGGATTGATATATGCATATAAGGAAGCAATGGAAGACTTTAGATGTTTCATGCTATAAATAAAAGATATGAAAGCAAATACAGAACCTCCAATAACCATATAAACAATCACGCCCCAAGAGATAGCTGGAATCTGTTTTAATGGTACATAGTCTCCGCTGATGATAGTGATGCAGGCCATGATTAAGGCGCTGATCAACATTTGCCAACCAATTGAATTATATGCATTGATTTTGATTTTTGTTCTTGAAATAATGATAGAGCCAATACTCCAAGTGATCATGGCCAGTAATGAAAGGCCTACGCCTAAAATATAATGATCTCCATGAAGGGTTAAACTGTCTTTATAGAATATAAACCCAATCCCTAATAACCCCAAACACAAGCCTATTAATGTTTTTGGAGTAATATCTATGGCTTTGTAATAATACCTTTCAATCAAAACAACTGATAGTGGGTAGAGTGCTGCAATGAGTGCAGCTAGTCCGCTTGTGATAAATTGTAAACCATAAGTAGCAATGCCATTAGACGAAACAAACATTAAAAGCGACATACCAATTAGCCAAAGAAATTGTTTTTTTGTTGGAAATGGCTCTCCTTTTATTAAAAAGAATCCAACGTACAAAGAACCACCAAGTAATTGTCTTATGCTCGCTAATTCAAAAGCAGGCATATGGGAAATGCCCATCTTGCTAGCTACCCAGGTTGTTCCCCAGACAATACTGGTAACAGCTAAAGCGAAATAGGCTTTTTTCTGATGAGCCATGGGCTTTATTAATGTTTGAAATGTCTTAATCCTGTCATCACCATTGCTAAGCCATTTGCTTGGCAATAAGCAATGCTATCTTTATCTCTTACTGAGCCACCAGGTTGAATAAATGCCACAATTCCTGCTTCTTGTGCAATTTTAACACAGTCGTCAAATGGGAAAAATGCATCCGATGCCAGGCTTGCACCTTTTAAATCAAAATTAAATTGCCTTGCTTTTTCTATGGCTTGTCTTAATGCATCAATTCTAGATGTTTGACCACAGCCCTTGCCAACTAATTGTTTATTCTTAACTAATGCAATGGCATTACTTTTTAAGTGTTTGCAGATTATATTACCAAAAATTAAATCTGCTTTTTCATTTTCACTACATAGTCTTGCGCCCACTTCTTCCCAATTGGTATAATTTCCAGTGTCCAATCCTTGTTCTAAACTTCCGTTTAAAATTGATTTTTTTTGAATTGCATGAAAATGCATACCTGGTTTTGTCTCTAATAAAATACGATTTTTCTTGGTTGACAAAATAGTTAAAGCTTCTGCTTCATATGCTGGTGCGATTAATACCTCAAAAAATATTTCTTGTATGGCTTCTGCGGTAGCTTTGTCAATAGTACCATTAGTTACTAATACGCCTCCAAAAGCACTTTCTGGGTCACCCGCCAATGCAGCTTCCCAACTTGCAAATACACTTTTCCTTTGTGCGACACCGCATACATTGGTATGTTTAATAATGGCAAAACTGGTAGAAGGCAAATCTTGAATCAATGCAATAGCCGCATCTACATCAACTAAATTATTATAGGATAATTCTTTTCCGTTTAACTGAGTAAACCAAGCATCTAAATTGCCATTGAAAGTAGCTACTTGATGTGGGTTCTCGCCATATCGTAAGGTCTTGCTATTTGCAGGATTAAAATAATTGCTAATGGCTATATCATACTGCATTACTACTTCGAAAGCCTTTGCTGCAAATGCTTTTCTTTGATCCAAGTTGGTAGAACCATTTTGGTCGATTAAAATTTTATTTAAAACTTCATAATCGTCTTTTGCCGCAAGAACTGTCAAATCGCTAAAGTTTTTTGCTGCGGCTCTAATCATGGATGGTCCACCAATATCAATTTTTTCAATGATAGCTTTTTCTTCTGAGGTTGACTTTAAGGTTTCTTCAAATGGGTATAAATCTACAATCACTAAGTCAATGGTTGGAATCTTGAACTCCTCCATTTCTTTTAGGTCCTCTGCTACATACCTTCTGCCTAATATACCTCCAAATACAGAAGGGTGTAATGTTTTTACACGACCTCCTAATATTGACGGATAACCTGTTACTGATTCAACAGCGATACATGGGATACCCAAATCTTCTAAAAATTTTTGTGTTCCACCAGTAGAATAGATGGTAACCTTTAATTGGTGCAATGTTCTAGCCAATGGCTCTAAGCCGTCTTTGTAAAAAACAGAAATTAGTGCAGATTGTATTTTCTTTTCCATATGTAAAGGTACAAGCTTCTATTTTTTTGACCTGCCTCGATTTTCCACAATATGGATCAAATGCTGAATAACTTTAATAGGCTATATAAACAAGTTCCCGATACAAGTATAAATAGGCATTTTGACGCTTTGTTTTGTATCCAGTAGAAGCCAACAAAGAGGCAAAAATAATAATAAATCAATCCTGCAATACCCAAGTTGTATTGCTGCTCCCCTAACTGCAATATTTGAAATAAAATTTTGATTATTTCATTCATTTTTTCAATATAGGTACTAATGAAACTTGCGATCCATTGTTGAATACCCAAAATACTAGGCATTATCATAAATACCAATAAACCATAAAGTAATAAATTACTTGCTGGTACAAATAAAAAATTACCAATAATTGAAAGGCTTGAGCTTGTATGAAAATAGAATAACAAAAGGGGTAAAGTGGTTAATTGCGCAGCGATAGAAATCGCCAGATTATTCCAGGCAATTTTTAATAGCTTATTGTCCATTGGTACTAATAGCGCGAAGGGCTTATAGAAAAAATGAATACCCACTACTGCCGCATAGGAAAGTTGAAGTCCTATTGCTGAAATGATTTGGCTATTGTATAGTAAAACAAGTAGGATACCCGTGCTAATGGTGTTGAATGAAAATAAATTTTTTTGAAAGAAACGACCGATTAATATTAAACTAAAAAATAGACTAGCTCTTACCACAGATGGCCCAGCATGTGCAATACAAGTATAAGTCCATACAATAAATAGCAGTGAAATGAATTTGACCCAACGTGCCCAACTAGCATGGGGCAACCAAAATGTCCCCTTCTCTAGTAGTTTAAATAAAATATCTAAATGCATACCGCTTATAGCAATAATATGTAAAATACCAAGTGCTTTATAAGCTGACTTAAGATCAATTGACATATTACTTTTGGTACCCAATAAAAGTGTTTTTGAAAATTCATTGGATGCTTTGTTCGTAAAAGAACTATCAAGTTTATGAATTAACTGCGCTCTTAAACTGTCCACCGAATTTGAGCTGGCAAATACACTAAAAAAATTTTCCTTATTGTTGAACTGAGCAATACATACCCCCCAAAATATTAATAGTATCGCAGGTAAAATTGGTAGCACTTTTTGGACCCTATTATTTTGGTTGCAGAAGTGCATTAGCAAGATAGAGTAGAATAATAAGTAAATGATACTTTTTTCTTCTATCATAGGCCAATATTGACTTGTGGCTTTATAGCAACAAATACCAATCAGGAGATAGCAACAGATAAAAAAAATTGGGTTTGATGCTCTCCAGAGGATTAGTTTGTTTTGCATGAATAAGAATACTGCAAAACAGGGCGTATTTGTTTTCGGTAAATACTTATCTACCTAAGATAAAAATGGCTAATTTCTTATGTAATTCAGGTTTGTGACTTTTCCAAAATTGAATAGTTGCTGTTCTAATACTTTCACTTGGGCCAGTGATATCAACACCAATACAAAGTTGAGTATTAGGATGGCATGTTTGTAAAATCGCTTCTAAAAGTTGATTATTCCTATAAGGTGTTTCAATGAATAATTGTGCAATGCCATGGCTTAATACAAGTTGCTCTAGAGACTGAATTTTCTTTTTTCTTTCTGCAGCATCTATTGGCAGATAGCCATTGAAAGTAAAACCTTGACCATTAAATCCACTTGCCATTAGGGAAAGTAAAATAGAGGAGGGGCCCATGTAAGGTTTAACTGTAGCACCTAATTTTTGTGCTGCAGCAACTAAAAGCTGACCTGGGTCTGCTATGCCCGCGCAGCCTGCTTCAGAGACAATGCCAATGGTTTTACCTGATTTTAAAATCTGTACAAACGCGTTTATCTGTGTTTCTTCTACTTGGTGGATCGTGAACCATTGATAATCATCAATGACCATCTCCTTCCAAATTTTTTTAAAAAATCTTCTTGTTGTTTTTTCGTTTTCTACAAAAAATGCATCACAATTTTTGACCCAATTCGCAATATCTTTTGGAAGTGCCTCCCAGCCCTCTTCATGCAATAACATAGGCAATAGCAATACTTTTCCTAAGGCTTCCATATTTAATCGTTGTCTTTGATTTCCTGTGTATTAAGGTGTGCAGCTACTAATGCGTAAAATGGAGCGGTAATCCATCCAATAATCGGCAATAAATGTAAAAGGTAAAATACAATGCCATTGCCAATGGGTAGTCCTTTATGGCGACTTACATAAGCTGAAGCAAGATTTCGATTTTGTTTTTCAGTAGCCAAACCGAAATCCATCATAGCAAATCCTAAAAAGTAGCTTTCCATTAAAATTGTAAATAGGGGCGTAAACCATCCTACTACTGGCAAAGTGCATACTAGTACAATTGGTATGAGATATACTGTCTGCCAAAGCATATTGTTTAAATTGACTAAGATCGATCTTACTACTAATTTAAAATACTCCCGTTGATTAAATACAAAAGGGATAGACTGTTGAATGGCGACAATGCGTAAATGTAAATAGGCGAATAGTGGCGCAAAAAAGATCAAAAAAAGATATTTGAAAAGGGCAAAGTAAAATAATAATAAGGTGAACCAAAGCCAGAAGCTACCCATCGTAATGAAAAAACCAAGCCAATTATTATTTAAACTATCAATAAATGATTTAAGACCTGTTTTTAAGATGATCGATTCAATAAATAAACTTGAAGTTTGTCCAAAATAATTCATGCCTATAATGAACAAGCTGGTATAGATCACACCTGGCACAGCCATCCATTTCCATAATTTATTTTCTAAAATAAATCGGTGGGCTAAAAAATAAGCGCGTATAGATAAAATAAGTTCTTTAAGCAATGATTCGTATTTAGGATAAAGATACGAATGAACGCCGATCTAAGACTGCATTTTGGTGCCAAATGCAAGATCTCCTGCATCCCCCAGTCCCGGAATGATATAGCTTTTGTCATTTAATATAGGGTCAATTGCAGCACACCATATGGGTATGTCAGCACCTAATTCCTTTTCAACATGCTCAATGCCTTTTTGACTAGCGATGGTCACGACAATATGGATTTGAGCAGGTGTTTGTGTTTTTTGTATCTCCTGAATAGTCTCTACCAATGAAGATCCAGTGGCAAGCATAGGATCACATACAATTAAAATTCTGTTTTTTAAATCTGGGCAACTTAAATATTCAAGACTGATTTCGAAACTCCCATCTGGGTGATGTTTTCTGTAGGCAGAAATAAATGCATTATCAGCTTTATCAAAATAATTTAACATGCCTTGATGTAAAGGCAATCCTGCTCTGAGTATAGTCGCCAATACGGGCTGTTCTTCTAATAAAGGAGTTGAAGCTACTCCTAAAGGAGTTTGTACATCAATTGTTTTAAAGCGCAAGGTCTTACTTAACTCATAGGCAGCGATTTCTCCAATGCGTTCGATATTTCTTCTAAAACGCATTCTATCATTTTGCACTTGCACATCTCTTAATTCTGCAACCCAATGATTTAATAAACTATTATTTTTACTTAAGTTGATGACCATAAATTTGTTTTAAATGCTTTTATTGAGATCCATCAAATTTAATATAATTTAAATTGGTCTCCATCAAAAAGTCCCAGATCACTCATTTTTATATGTGGGATAACCAATAATGCCATAAAGCTAAGTGTCATAAATGGCGAGCCAAGCTTCGTACCCAACGATTTCGCCATTTGATCAATTTCAATATAATTATTGGCTACCTGGTAAGGGTCTGCAATACTCATTAATCCAGCAACTGGAAGTCCAAGAACTTTTGATTCGTTTTGACGCACACAGCTGATACCCCCTTGTTCTTGTATCACCAAATTAATTGCTTTTAAAATACTTTCATCGTCCGCTCCAACTGCTATGATATTGTGGCTATCATGTGCTACTGTAGATGCAATAGCGCCTGTTTTAAATCCAAAAGACTGAATGAGTCCAATCTTAGGTTTGGCAGTATGGTATCTATTATATACCACCACTTTTAAAATATCTTTTTCAGTATCTGCTACAATTTCGTTTTCCTTTATCAACGGCTTTGTCCAAATTAAGTCAGTGATGAGCTGCCCATCGATTGCATGGATCACTGGTACTAATCCGTCTTTTGATGGATAGTTGTCAGCAACTAGACTTAGATCAGATAGCATGAGCGAATTAGCATTGAATTGATTGATAGCTGAAGCCTGAATGGGTTCTATCAACGAAACACCCTCTTTTGCAACTAGTTTACCATCGATATAAGTTTCCATAACATTAAAGTGTGTTAGGTCCTTTACCAAAATCAAGTTGGCAGGATCGTTGACTCTTGCGAATCCGGTTGGCAATTTATAATGTAATACTGGATTAATACAAGCAGCTCTTAACACATTAAACACATCTAAACCTTTTGCAACTGCTCTTGCACAGAGTTGATTGATGTGACCCTCTAATAAACTGTCTGGATGTTTATCGTCGCTACACAACATTATTTTTTTAGGATGATCATCAATCAATTCGTGTAATGCTTCAAAATTTTTGGCAGCGCTACCTTCGCGTATTAAAATATGCATACCAAAGCTTAATTTATCAACTGCTTCCTCTATCGTAAAACATTCATGGTCGGTGCTAATACCTGCTTCGATATATTGTTTTGCAAGATCACCCATTAATCCAGGAGCATGGCCATCAACTGGTTTACCAATTTGATGCGCAGCTTTAATTTTTTGCATCACTTCTGAATCCTGGTGTAATACACCTGGGAAGTTCATCATCTCACTTAAATAATAAATATCAGGAGAAGCTAAAAGTTTTGCAGTAGCAATACTATCAATGGATGCTCCAGCAGTTTCAAATTGAGTTGCTGGCACACAGCTTGGCGCGCCAAAGAAAAAATGAAAAGGCACTTTTTTACCATTGTCAATCATGTATTCAACCCCTTCTAAGCCGCAAACATTGGCTATTTCATGAGGGTCGCTTATCGTACCAATAGTGCCATGAACTACAGCTAGTCTTGCAAAAGAACTAGGCACAAGCATACTACTTTCAATATGCACGTGACTATCAATGAATCCAGGTAAAATGTAATGATTAGGGGCAGTGGAACATTCAATAATCGAAACTATTCTTCCAGCTTCTATTTGGATGGTAGCTGGGTAGATGCGTTTGTTAAGAATATCAACATATTGACCTTGGAGGATGGTTATTGCTGTTTGCATTTTTAAGCTAGTTAGGTTTTTATAACCAATAACTAAGCTTAAAGATAAGTGCTCTATTCTTATTTTTAAATAATGGATCGGTAAAATAATTGTCTGTGTAAACTAAAAAGAAATCACTCATTGGTTTATAGCGGTATTGCAGTCTACTATTAATATTAAAATTATTTGCCTGTGTATTGTATTGTACAAAAGTGGTCCAAAATAGTTTTGTATTAAAATTGTATTCAACCCTTGGTGCAATTAATAATAATCTAGTACTACCATAAGCATCTGGTAATTGTATATTATTTAATTGTGCATTCAAGCGTAAGCTAAGATGAGGCTGATTTCTCCAGCTAATGCCTACCCCAGCGCTTTGTACTTGTCCATTGTAAAATTGCCCGAATGTCCAATCTGTTGCCCAACCAAATAGTTTTCTAGCGTCTGAGGAATAGCCCATTCCAAACCTTGCATATTGGTATTGTTGGGCAGGTAGTGGTAACCCGTCTGTAAAACTAGTTGCAAAAAGTAAATTAGTTACATTATTGCTTAAACGTAATCTAAAACTGGAAGCATTCTTGAAGTCAGATTTAAGTTGAAAAGTACTTTCCCATTCATTGAAGCTATTGTCTGGATTGAATATGACACTGTTTTGAGCAGAAGACTCAATCCTGCCTATCTTCCCTTTTGTAGGCAGAATATTATAGGAGACTTCTGTGTAAATATGTTTAAATCCTACTCTGATACTGGTGTCTCTAATGGCGTCGTAGTTATTAATTCTTTGCACAAAACCCATATCTGTGTAGTAGTTTTTATCAACGTTAGCAAAATCGATGACAAAACCAAATTTTCTTGTATTGTAATTGGTCCCAAATTCATAGTAATTGTTTAAGTCCTTGATGGTTGGCTTTATTGATAAATTATAATTAACCCAGTAGCCAAATGTACCTTCGGCATTTGAGTAGTCGAAACTCAATCCTGCATTTCGGCCATATTTGTCGAGTGGATTTTTCTTTTCTTCTTCAACAGAAATAAAATTTTCTCGGTTTAAAAAATACCCTTTTACTAAAGATCTTTTTAACACCCTTTTTTGAAGTGTAAAAGCTGAGAAATTTTCTGGCGCATAATTATCCTTTCTGCCAGTTTGCATATTCATAGCACCAATTCTTACATTAGGTGTTAAATTACCAGATAACCTAGCTCCAAATAAAATAGGAATCTTATTACCCTCTTTATCTAATCCAATGGTTCTAGAATAAAATGGACGAATAGGCGGGATACCAAAATTTGCAAACAAATCAGCATTTTCTAAAAAGAAGGCCCTTCTTTCTGGTAAGAAGATACTGAAACGTGTCAGGTTGGTCACTTGATTGTCTACTTCCACTTGAGAAAAGTCTGGATTCACAGTAAGGTCTAAATTTAGGGAAGAGTTTAAAGCAATTTTTGCATCAAAACCAGCATTACCAGTGGTAGTAGTCTTGGCTGTTTCCTTTTCACTCGTAGCACCTCCGGTCAGATAAGGTAAGAAAATAATATTATTGGTACTAACAGGAGGATTGGTTTCCCATTGCATGAGTCCAGTTAAACCTAAGTCATAAGATTTGAAATTAGTAGCAATTTTAGTCCATGTACTATATTCAAAATTTTTAGCATCTATACGAACAAAATTGACTCCCCAGTTTTTATTTTCTGAGTCGTAGCGAATTGATTTAAATGGGATCGCAATTTCAGCAATCCAATAATTGCCATAATCTTTAGTCATTGAAAACCATTTACTATCCCAGCTATAGCTTATGCCATCGCTACTAGAACCTGATAATTGATCTTCAGATTGAACATTCAGCGTACTTAGAACAAAGTAAAATCCATTAGTTTGTTGATTTGTTGGATCTAATATGATGCCTACTCCGTCATTGCCATCATGTCCAATATCTCGCTTTAAACTTTTGGTGATAGCAGTACCACTGTCATATACTTTGAATCCAAAATAGATATTTTTGTCATCGAATAAATATTTTACTTCTGTTTGTTTTTTGGGTGCCCCAATATCTGTGGGAAATTTTTTGATAAAATTACTGACCGCTTCAACTGTATTCCATGCTGCTTCATCCATCACCCCATCTAATTTAATGACCTCTTTGGTGGACTTGATTGTTAGTTTAAAATCTCGTTGATTGGGTGCAGTGTTTTGTGCATAGCCAATTTGAGTTAAAGCAATGATAAAAATTAAGCAATACGTTTTAAGCAACAATTTCATGAAGTTAGATTAGAAGGTCAAATATCCTAATCTTAGACGAAAAAGCGCCAAGTTTGTTACAAATAGAAGATAGAAGGGTTGAAAGGCGACTATAGGCGGTCTAATAAGTCGGGGCGCCTTGATTTTGTTCTAAATAAGGCTTGCTCTGTTCTCCAAGCGTCCACTTTCTTTGGGTCTCCTTGAAGTAAAATAGGAGGCACTTCTAAACCTCTAAAATCAGCGGGTCTCGTATAGACTGGTGGAGCTAACAAATTATCCTGGAAAGAGTCGGTTAATGCAGAAGTCTCGTCATTTAAAACCCCTGGGATCAATCTACCCACTGCATCTACAATAACAGCAGCAGCTAACTCGCCACCACTTAATACGTAGTCTCCAATTGAGATTTCTTTAGTGACATATATCTCTCTAATTCTCTGGTCAATTCCTTTGTAGTGGCCACAGATTATTAAGATCCTATTTTTCAAGGATAAATTATTGGCCTCTTTTTGTTCAAATCTATTTCCATCTGGCGTGACAAAAATGATTTCATCAAAAGAGCCACCTTCTTTTTGTAAATCATCAATTGCATTCGCCAATGGCTCACACATGATCACCATACCCGCACCACCACCATATTGATAATCATCTACCTGGCCATGTTTATTAATGGCCCAATTTCTTAGTTGATGTAATTTTATGTGAAGGTGTCCTCGCTCTTGTGCGCGTTTCATGATACTGTGCGCAAATGGGCTTTCTAATAACTCGGGAAGAACAGTTAAGATTTCAATGGTCATGGTACAAATATAATTGAGATTAGTCCAAAAAATCACCTAAATCTCGACGGTTCTTTTTAGTAGGTCGTCCAATCTTACTCAAGCGCTTGCCAGTTTGAAAAGTGGCTGCCACTTGCCTGACTCTTTCTAATTCTTCTACTGGCGTTAAATCCTCATAATACTTAATAGCCTCTGCATACGCTAATCTACCATCAAGTAACTGTGTCACTTTCAACACCCAGTTTTTATGTTCTGTCCTGGCTTCATAGACATCTCCAATAACAACATTACGAGACGCTTTTACATTTTCACCTTTCAATTTGACCCGTCCTTTTTCAATAGCTTCAGTAGCTAAGCTCCTTGTTTTAAAAACACGGATCGACCATAAGTATTTATCAAGTCTTAATTTTTCTTTTTTTGCCTGTGGCGCGTTCATTTATCCTTATTTTTTTTCCGCAAAGTACTGGTGAAAATAGGGGATGGTTTCAATCCCTTTGTAGAAATTGACGATATCGTATTTTTCATTAGGGCTATGCAAATTATCGCTATCCAAACCAAAGCCCATGAAAACGATCTTTAATCCAAGTTCTTGTTCAAATAAAGAACAAATTGGAATACTTCCACCACCGCGAACAGGAATAGGTTCCTTCCCAAATGTCTTGGCAATTGCTTTTGCAGCACTTTGGTATTCGTGTGAATCTATCGGTGTAATATAAGGTTCACCGCCATGGTGTTCAAATGCTTTTACGGTCACATTGTTTGGCGCGATAGATTTAAAATAATTCAATACTTTTTCTGTAATAATTTTTGAGGATTGATTAGGCACTAGTCTGCAAGAAATTTTTGCAAACGCTTTTGAAGGTAAAACTGTTTTAGCACCTTCTCCTGTATATCCGCCCCAAATACCATTCACTTCTAGTGTTGGTCTAATGCCTGTCCTCTCATTTGTGCTATAGCCTTTTTCACCCCATACATTCGAGATGCCCAAGTCTTGCATAAATTCCTTTTCATTAAACGGAGCTTCAGCCATTTTAGCTCTTTCTGCAGCACTTGATTCAATTACATCATCATAAAAACCTGGAATCGTGATATGATTATTCTCGTCGTGGCAGGAGGCAATCATTTTTGATAAAATAGTAATTGGATTTGCTACTGCACCCCCATATACACCACTATGTAAATCTCTATTGGGTCCAGTGACTTCTATTTCAATATAACTTAATCCTCTCACACCAATATCAATAGAGGGCGTCTCCATGCTAATCATAGCCGTGTCGCTAATTAAAATTACATCTGCTTTTAGTAAAGACTTATTCGCTTTTACAAAGCTCGCAAGATTAGGGCTTCCAATTTCTTCTTCACCTTCAATCACAAATTTAATATTGGTGCATAAGGTATTTGTTTTAGTCATCATTTCCAATGCTTTCACATGCATATAGAATTGTCCTTTGTCATCACAAGCGCCTCTAGCAAAAATTTTACCATCAATGATAGTTGGTTCGAATGGACCACTATTCCAAAGTGCTAATGGATCAGCTGGTTGAACATCATAGTGCCCGTAAACTAAAACAGTTGGAAAAGTAGGATCTGCTATGATTTCGCCATATACTATTGGATGTCCTTCTGTTTCATAAATTTTTGCCACTTGCGCGCCTGCATCTGTCAATGATTTCGCCACCGCC
This sequence comes from uncultured Sediminibacterium sp., assembly GCA_964492205.1. Lineage (GTDB taxonomy): Bacteria > Bacteroidota > Bacteroidia > Chitinophagales > Chitinophagaceae > Sediminibacterium. The sequence goes on along the minus strand of CAZBJP010000011.1, from coordinate 5,699 downwards.
TTCGCACAAGCTTGCATGTCTTCGTTATGTTCCGACTTTGCACTCACACTTGGTATGCGTAAAAGATCCAATAACTCAGTTAAAAATCGATCTTTATTTGCTTCTTGAAATTCCTTCCATACATTCATAACTAATCTTTTATAATTGATGTTTTAAATCTGACAATACGTTTTCAATAGTCCAATCTAATCTTTTTTCAAGTGGTGCTTTTCTTTGCGGACAATTTTCTACTGAACAGATGGGGCAACTATAGGGCATACAGCCATCGGTGTGCACAAAGAATTCAATACTTGAGCCAAACTTATTTTTAATTAAATTCGTAAAATCTTCTACCACTTGGTGCGCTTCATTGACGTTTAAATACCAAGGTACAGTGAGATGGCAGTCAATATGCATCAAGCTGCCATATTTGATCACACGTAAATTGTGCAAGTCCACCCAGTTGACGTTTCTATTTTTATTGAGCTCAATAATTACTTCCTCTAATAAGGCAATGTCGGCTTCATCCATAATTCCGGCTAAGGAAGCTCTTATAATTTGATAACCATTATAAATAATCCAAAAGCTCATTAAGATAGCTAATGCCGCATCGATCCCAGTGATATTAGTGAACAAAACTATACCAATACCTATGGTTACTACAAATGTGGTGAAGCTATCTAAGATTAAATGCTGACCGCTAGACATAAGTGCTAGCGATTTATTCTTCTTCCCCATTTTTTTTGCAATCAATCCAGCAAATAAATTTAAAAAGGCGGTTCCTAATAAAACCCAAATACCATTGTCTAAACTATGCAATTCTATGGGTTTGAAAAATGCGTTAATCGCCTCATAAAAAATAATCAAGCCAGCAGTAATGATTAAACTTCCTTCAAAAGCAGCAGAAATAAATTCCGCTTTACCATGTCCATATGGGTGTTCTTTGTCTTTAGGCTTAGAAGCTACGTATAAACTATAGAGTCCAATTGCGCCAGCCAATACATTCACAATACTCTCAAGTGCATCTGATAACACAGAAAGTGAATGCGTCATGAAATAAGCAACAAATTTTAATACAAAAAGGACGATGCTTAATGTAGTGACATAGAATTGTATTTTTAAATTCTGTTTAGCTGCTTGCAATGTGATGAATTATAGATGAATTAAATTTTAAACGTATTGTATCTTACTTCAACAAATTTCCAATTAACCAAATTCCACCAATTGGCAATATAGTCTGGTCTTTTATTTTGGTATTTTAAATAGTAAGCATGCTCCCAAACGTCAGCACCTAATAATGGGGTGCCTTTTACTTCTGCCACATCCATTAAAGGATTGTCTTGATTAGGGGTAGAGCTTACTTCTAATTTCCCGTCTTTTACAATTAACCAAGCCCAGCCTGATCCGAAACGTGTCATACCAGCTGCAGCAAATTTTTCTTTGAATGCATCAAAGCTACCGAAAGCGGCAGTGATGGCATCTGCTAATTCGCCTG
>CAZBJP010000011.1:0-4215 GCA_964492205.1 uncultured Sediminibacterium sp. | reverse complement strand
TTGGTATTTTAAATAGTAAGCATGCTCCCATACATCCAGACCTAATAACGGATAGCCCTTTGTCTCAGCTAAATCCATCAATGGGTTATCTTGATTTGGGGTGGAACAAATTGCTAATTCATTTTTTTCATTGATGATCAGCCAGGCCCATCCGCTTCCGAATCTATTTTTAGCCGCTTCGGAAAATGTTTTTTGAAAATCGGCAAAACTGCCAAATGACTTCTCGATTGCTTTAGCCAAATCACCAGTTGGAATTGTGGTAGGGCTAGGCTGCATGGACTGCCAAAATAATTCATGGTTAAAATGGCCACCAGCATTGTTGCGCATTTTAACAGAATACTTAGAAATGGAAGCTAATAAGTCTGTAATTGATTTACTATTTGTGTCCACTTTTTCTGCCACACATGCTTCGTTCAAATTTTTAGTATATCCAGCTGCGTGTTTTGTATGATGTATTTCCATGGTCATTGCATCAATAAATGGCTCTAAAGCATTATAAGCGTATGGCAATGGTTGCTGCAGATAGTGAATGGTTTTACTACTGTGAAGTCCACCTAATTGATTAATAAGGGGCATACTTGCCATTGCAATACTCGCTTTACCAGTTTGTTTGATAAACTGACGTCTGCTGTTTGTAAATGTTGACATAGGATTATTTTTTAAAGTACTTCTGTAAAGTTACTTTAATTGGTTGTAAAAAACGGTAGTAAAATTCTTGGTTGAACAACTGTGAATCACGCATTGCTTTGTAAGTAAGGAATACGCCCACAGGTATCAAAAATAAGCTAGACAACCACATGCCAGCATAAACTGACCATTGTTCAGACTTAGCCAATTTCTCTCCAAAATTATTTAGCAGGAAGAAAATAACAAAGAAGGCGATGGCAGAAACCATGGGTGTTCCAAGTCCACCTTTTCTGATAATTGACCCAAGTGGAGCACCTATAAGAAATAATACAATGCAAGCGAAGGATAAGGTAAATTTTCTATGCCATTCAATTGCATGCATTGTTTCAGCATGTTTTTTTTCATTATAGATATTCACCAAGCTATTTAAATTGTTTTGTAGAGAGGAGAATTGATAGCCAACTGATTCCATAATATTCATTCTTTCAGAGGGATGTATCAAATCATCAAAGCGCTTTACAGGGGGCACTTTGATCGAGTTGAATAAGGCGGCACTATCCTTGAATAACATAAATTTTAAATAAGGAGTAATTTCGGTACTTGCTTTTTTAATAAAAAAACTATCCATTGTTTGAATGGAATCAATGGCCTTTTCTAATTGTCTTACACTTAGCATTTTTGGATCATAAATTGCATCAGCAGTTTTATTCATTTGAAAAGTTTTTAAATCAAAAACTTTCTTGTATTCCTTAAAATTTAGTCTGGTGAATTCGGTGTTGGTTGTTGCTCTGTATCCTTTTTCTTGATAACGCCAACCATTGTACAATATGAATTCTAAAAATTTTTTATCAGGTGTAACACGCATCACACCTGATTTTGCCATGATCATATTATCCTGTAATCCGAATCTTTTTTCAAATATGACAATATCTCTAATGACACTATCATTAGATTCTTTTTTTCCAAGTTTAATAACATAACCATCAATTTTATCATAAAAAACACCTTCTTTCAAATCAATAGCAGGCTTTGAAACAATAATCTCATATTTCAAGGTGGTTAATTTCATTTGTGAAATTGGGATGATATTGTTTGCTAACAGAAAAGCAACTCCGGACAAAACAATTGCAAAAATGAAAAGTGGACGCATGAATCTTACTAATGGAATACCCGCAGATTTGATGGCGATGAGTTCAAAGCTTTCACCTAAATTTCCAAATGTCATGATGGAAGAGAACAACAATGCAAGAGGTATAGCAGTAGTCAACATACTCACAGATACCAGTCCAACTAATTTTAAAATGATAAACGTGTCTAGACCCTTTCCAACAAGATCGTCAATGTAAAGCCAAAAAAATTGCATAGTCAGCACGAAGATCGAAATAGTCAGTGCTGCCAAAAAAGGTCCAATAAAGGCCCGTAGAATTAGTATGTCTAATTTTTTGAACAAAATTGTAGTACTAGCTACCTATTCTATGAAATAGCTCTTTGATTTGGTAACCCCAAAGTTGACTTTGGTCTTTGATTTCATTTTTTTCAGCGAAATCTTTGATTATCAATACAGTTTGATTTGAGATCTCTGTTTTCTCTATACAAAATTCAAAATATTCGTTCTTTTCACCATGCAACCACCTGAAACGAATGAATTTATTTTCTTCTTGATCTAAGATCTCTGCTTTATCTGGCGTACCTCCATTCCATGAGAAACTGAATACATTCTCCCATTCATCAACTTTATCTGCAAACCACTCTTGTAAACCAGATGCTGTGGAGAGGAATTCAAATAAAATTGCTGGAGAACATCTAACCGGGAACTCAAGTGTAAATAATTGTTTCTTGCTCATAATATCAATATACCCTAATTAGGGTTCGTTAGATGCAATAATATTAAATAAATGCTTGGTTCCAAGTATTTTTAGCATTTAATTCGTTAAGAAAGTGTAAAGACTTTCAGTACCTTAGTTAAAACCTCGTTAAATATATTGATAATCAATATATTAAGTTAAATTTTTCAATTTTTTCTAGGCTTGATTTTTTTATCCTTCATACTATCAAAAGAGCTGATTTTCACTGAGTTTGAAGACTTATCTTTGCAAACTATAAAGACTGTTTTATGTTCAATGCACTTAGTGAAAAATTAGAATCAGCGTTTAAACATCTAAAAGGACAATCCCGCATTAATGAATTGAATGTGGCTAATACCCTAAAGGATATCAGGAAGGCATTGTTAGATGCCGATGTGAACTTTAAAATTGCGAAAGAATTTACTGACAGTATCAAGGAAAAGGCAGTGGGTGAAAAAGTCATCAATGCGATTAGTCCTGGACAACTGATGGTAAAAATCGTACAAGATGAATTAACTGCATTAATGGGTTCGGAAGCAAGTTTATTGGATACGTCAAAAAATCCAACCATCATTTTAGTAGCAGGCTTACAAGGCAGTGGTAAAACAACTTTTTCAGGAAAATTAGCCACTTATTTAAAGGCACAAAAAAAATCTCCATTATTGGTTGCTGCAGATATTTATCGTCCAGCTGCGATGGATCAGTTGACTGTTTTAGCAGAACAAATTGGAGTAGATATATTTGTTGAACGTGAAAATAAAGATGCAGTTTCTATTGCACAAAATGCAATTGCGTATGCAAAGCAAAATAATAAAAATGTAATCATCATAGATACGGCAGGTCGTTTAGCTGTTGATGAAATAATGATGAATGAAGTTGCAAACATCAAATCTGCAATTCAACCACAAGAAATTTTATTTGTGGTAGATTCCATGACAGGACAGGATGCAGTCAATACAGCAAAGGCTTTCAACGAACGATTAGATTTCACTGGAGTTGTTTTAACTAAGTTAGATGGCGATACAAGAGGTGGGGCTGCGCTCTCAATTAAGTACACCGTGAACAAGCCAATCAAGTTCATGAGCAGTGGAGAGAAAATGGACACACTTGATGTTTTTTATCCTGAGAGAATGGCGCAGCGAATTTTAGGGATGGGAGATATAACTTCATTGGTGGAGAAAGCGCAAGCGCAATTTGATGAAGCAGAAGCAAAAAAATTAGAGAAAAAAATTCGTAAAAATCAATTTGATTTTGAAGATTTTTTAACCCAAATACAACAGATTAAAAAAATGGGTAATCTAAAGGATTTAATGGGTATGATTCCTGGGGTAGGGAAGAGCATAAAAGAGATAGATATTAAAGAGGATGCATTTAAAGGAGTAGAGGCAATCATTCAATCCATGACTTTGATTGAAAGAAGAAATCCTGATACCTTGACGCCAAGTAGGAAAGCAAGAATTGCCAAAGGGGCTGGAAAAGATATCTCGGAGATCAATGCATTCATCAAACAGTTTGACCAAATGAAACAAATGATGAAAATGATGAATGGTCAAATGATGGGTGGAGGATTAGGAGGCAGAATGCCAAGAATGAAAAAATAGACTGAACCCAACTGACTGATATTCAGCTAATTTATAGCCAAATATTTGATTTTCTTGTCTATTTGCTCCCAGAGTAGTACCTTCGCACAGATTAACCCTATTTGTTAACGCCTATAAATTTCTATTTAAAATGGCAGTAAAAA
>CAZBJP010000010.1:36904-37143 GCA_964492205.1 uncultured Sediminibacterium sp. | reverse complement strand
GACAGAACGTAAACAAAGTAGAAACTAAAGTAATGTTGACGCATATTCCAACAGGTACAGTGATCATCTGTCAAACAGAACGTTCACAGTTGGGTAACCGTGAGAAAGCTATGGGTATGCTGCGTACTAAACTATTCGAAGAGCAAGTGCGTAAACAAGAAGATGAAATTTCAAGACATCGTAAAACATTAGTAAGCACAGGTGACAGAAGTGCTAAGATCAGAACCTATAACTGGCCA
>CAZBJP010000010.1:18774-36894 GCA_964492205.1 uncultured Sediminibacterium sp. | reverse complement strand
GGCCACAGGGAAGGGTGACAGATCACCGTGTGAATGTTACTTCTTATAATTTGGATGCTGTGATCAACGGAGATATTGATGAGTTCATCGAAGCATTACAAATGGCAGAGAATGCAGAAAAAATGTTAGTACAGAATTAATAAAAATGGTCTCAAATTTTGAGACCATTTTTATTAATTTATTTGTATAAACTTTGCTCCCATTGCCATGCAGTGCGCATCATATCGTCTAAATTATATTTGCAATGCCATCCTAATTTTTGCACAGCGCGGTCATTATTGGCATATATTGAAACAATATCACCTGCTCTACGTGGTCCTATTTCATAATTTAATTTCACACCACTCACTTTTTCAAAAGCATGGATGGCTTCTAGTACGGTGATACCATTCCCTGTCCCAAGATTAAATACCTCGCAACTATTCAAATGCTCATTAATAATTGAATATTGAATAGCTAGGGTGTGTGCGTGTGCAATGTCGCAAACATGAATGTAATCCCTAATACAACTTCCGTCTCGTGTATCGTAATCTGCACCATGTACTTGCATTTTTGGTAGTTTGCCAATGGCAGTTTGTGTAATGGCAGGTACTAAGTTTTGTGGTCGGCCAATAGGTAGTTCTCCTATAGCAGTGGAAGGATGTGCACCTACTGGATTAAAATACCTTAATAGGATGGTAGACAATGGATGTGCAAATGCAGCATCTTTCACAATCGTTTCGCCCATTTGTTTTGTTGCTCCATAAGGGGATGCAGCAGTTTGTAATGGAGTTGATTCGGTTACCGGTATAGTTTCAGGATTACCGTAAACCGTACAAGAAGAAGAAAAAATAAAATGTGGTGCATTGTATTTAACAGCCATCTGTAATAAATGAACTAGCGAGCTTATATTGTTTTCGTAGTAGTCTAATGGTTTTTCAACGGATTCCCCCACAGCTTTAAAAGCTGCAAAATGAATTATACCAATGATGCCTGGATTGGCTTTAAATATTGCTTCTGTAGCAGCTTTATCAGTTAAGTCTACTTTATAGTTGGTTATTTTTTTCCCAGTAATTTTTTCTATACCCAATAAAGATTGGTCGGACGCTCTAGATAAATTATCTATTGAAATAACATTATAGCCATGCTCAATTAAATCTACAATGGTATGAGCACCGATGAAACCACAGCCTCCAGTAACAAGGATTGTTTGCATTAAAAAAATTTAGAATACAAAGAAACGAAATTATTAGGGAAAAATGAATCTTGCTATGCTGACAATGTAAATCCAACAGTTGTGCCTACGTTAATTTGACTACGAACATGAATTGTTTCACCATGTGCTTCTATAATATGTTTACAAATAGCCAAGCCTAGTCCAGTGCCACCAATTTCTCTGCTTCTTGCATCATCTGTTCTGTAAAATCGTTCAAATAATCTAGGAATATGTGCTTCTTCAATGCCAATGCCATTATCGCTTATTTCAACCAATATCTTTTCATCTTCTAATCGATACACGCTTGCAAAAATTTGTCCATCGATTTTACCATATTTAACCGCGTTTGAAAAAATATTCACCAAAACTTGATAAATTTTATTCTTATCTGCAAATACTTCTACTGGCAGCTCGCTTCCCTTTTTAAAATTAAATTGAATATTTTTTTTCAATAATTTTACACTTAAATTCTGAACCACTTCAGTGATAAGGTCTTGTATAATAAAGTGTTGCTTAAGTATTGGTTCTCTATTGATTTCCAAATTAGTAATGACATCTACATCATTCATTAATCCCACTAATCTTTGTACGTTAGCTTCTGCTTGAGTAATAAATTTTTTACTTAATACTGGGTCATCAATAGAGCCATCAGCTAAAAGCTCCAAATAACCTTGGATGGCAAAGATGGGTGTTTTAATTTCATGAGAAAGATTTTGCAAAAATTCTTTTCTAAATTGCTCATTAGATTGCAATACTTGAATCTCATTTACTTTTTGTGCTGCCCAATTTTCTACATCTTCACGAACATCATCAATGCTTTTTTTCGGTAGAATATATTTTTGATAAGCTTCTTCTCTTTTGCTTGCCTTCGTATAGGATATGAGCTTATATATTAATTTTATTTTTCTATAAATAAAATATTCTAATATTTGAAATACAAGCAAGTAGATGACTACGAAGCAAGCTATAAAATAAACAATGAGTAATTTCCAATTAGAAATAAGTACAAACACGCTCAAAGCAATTAAACTTGAGACAAGCAGTGCTGTTAAAAGTGCTAATTGTTTTGGCGATAAATTTTTTTCTTTAAACATATTAAACTAGAAAGGGCTATACCCTAAAACAAAGGTATTCTTTTATGCTTAAATAAATCTTTTAGTAACAAGGTAGCAAACTAATAATCGAACTTATATCCTACCCCCTTAACAGTAGTAATACAGTCTATGCCTAGTTTAACACGAATTTTGCGAATATGCACATCAATAGTTCTGTCTCCAACAATCACATCGTTGCCCCATACTTGGGATAATATTTCGTTTCTTAAAAATACACGTCCTGGTTGTGCTGCTAATAAATAAAGTAATTCAAATTCCTTTTTAGCTAACACATGTACTACGCCATTTAGTATCGTTTTGTATTGTTCTGCATCAATGACAAGGTCTTTGATTGTAAGTGTCTTAGATTCGTTAGTAGCAGGTTGTATTCTTCTGAATAAGGCGTTAATTCTGCTCATCAATACTTTTGGGCTGATTGGTTTGTTGATAAAGTCATCACCCCCTAATTCCAATCCTTTAATGTGAGAAGCCTCGTCGTTCAATGCGGTTAGCAATACAATAAATGTTTTGTCAAACTGTTTATTACTCCTTAAATATTCGCATACTTCAAATCCATTTCTCTTGGGCATCATCACATCTAAAATAATACAGTCTGGATTAAAAAGCCTAGCTTTTTCAATTGCATCACTGCCATCTTTGGCTGATTCAACTTGATACCCAGCTTTGTTTAAATGAAAGCTAATGATTTCGATGATATCTGGTTCATCGTCTGCGATTAATATTTTGATCGAATTTGTTTCCATAATTTACTACTGCAAAAATACCGCTTATAAATCAGAACACTGAAATTGAATCGTATTAACAAATTGTTAAGTAAAAAAGAATTAAGCTATTTCTTAAGCAGGTGTAATATATAAGGATTCGCTTTCTTCTCTCTTCCCCAAGTGGTGGCTGGACCATGTCCTGAATAGATCGTCATTGTATCTGGCAGAGGGAGGATCTGAGTTTGGATACTTTTAATTAAATCTAGTGGATTACTACCTGGCAAATCAGTTCTACCCACGCCATCCTTAAATATTAAATCTCCCCCAATTAAGAAGTCTTGTGTTTCATGATAAAAACAGACACTGCCTGGTGAGTGTCCAGGCGTTTCAAGTACCTTCAATGTGTCCTTGCCAAAATGGATCAATTCATCTTGTTGAATATACTGCACCTTGCCTTTATAGGCATCTGTGGGGACGCCCCATCTTGCACCGCCTTCTGGTAATCGGTCGATGACAGCTTGTTCTTTTTGATGAAATAAAGCAGTTAAACCATATTGTTCACTTACAAAATTGTTACCAAAAACATGATCTAAGTGACAATGCGTATTGAGTAGTAGTTTTGGTGTTAAATTATTTTCGGCTATAAAATTGGCCAATTGCGCTTGTTCATTTTTCAAATAACAGCCTGGATCAACGATGATCGCTTCTTTTGCAGTATTGTAAAGGATATAAGTGTTTTCTTGAAAGGCATTAAAGCAAAAAGAGTGTATCGTCAACATGTAGTATACTTTTTGCAAAGTTACAAGCAAAATGGCTGAATGGTGACTTTTAATACATTAAAAAAACAAATATGATATACCTTTGCAAAATGACTAAGAAACGGTTTGTGCGTCCTGTAAATTTTTATTTTGCATTTGTCTTAATGTTGATTGCAATGTATTCTCATTTGAATGCACAAACTACTGCCCCTATACAATTTAAAGGAAAGTTGGCTGACCATCAAAGTGAAGAGCCCATTCCATTTGCATCAGTTGCTTATGCTTTAGCAAAGAGAGGAGTGATTACTGACTCTGCAGGGAATTTCCTTATTCCTTATTCTCCTTTTGGTATTCAAGACACCTTGATTTTACAAAGCGTTGGGTATATGAGTCTACAAATTCCTTTGTCAAAATTGACTCAGGAATCACTAGGCATCATTCATTTATTTGTACAAGCAGCTAAACAAGAGGCAGTGGTAAAATCCAAATACAATCGTTCTTTATGGTTTTGGCGAAAAATAATGTCCAAAAAAGCCTTCAACAACCCTGCACTCAAAAAAAACTATAGCTACGAGTTGTACAACAAGCTAGAAGTAGATTTGATCAATGTTCGCAAGGATAAACTTGTAAAAAATAGCTTGATCAAACCGCTAGACTTTGTTTTTGACTATATTGATACAACTGAAACCCATCAATCCTTTCTGCCTGTGTACATTACAGAAACAATCTCTGATTATTTTTATCAATCTGATCCAATAAAAACTTTAGAGGAAATTAAATACACTAGAACCAACGGTATTGAAAATGAAACCCTGATTAAAGAATTAGGGGGCACTTATCAAAATATCAATGTGTACAAGAATGTGATTCCTGTTTTTAATAGAGAATTCATTAGTCCATTTAATACCAATGCGGACACTTATTATAAATTTAAATTGGCTGATACGGCTTATTTAAATGGCAAAAGATTGGTGCATTTGTTGATTCAGCCAAAACGCACCAATGAGTTAACTTTTGAAGGGGACTGTTGGGTACATGATACCAGTTTTGCGATTCAGAAAATCACATTAAGGCCATCTACATTTGCTGATATCAACTTCTTGCAGTCGCTTTCTTTGATACAAGAGTATAGATTAGTAAATGACTCAGTTTGGTTTTTAGCGAAAGATCGTTTTGTTGCCGATTTCACACCAGGAGGCAAAGACAAATTGGGTATAAAAGGTCGTAAGACCACCACTTACAGATCAGTAAAAATAAATGACAGTAGTATTGATTCTGTATTCAATAGCACAGTAAAAAATCCAGAGATAAGGTTATTGCCGAATAGTAACAATAATAATGAAGCAACTTGGCAGGCATTACGTCATGAACCATTGGCCAAAACAGAACAGGCTGTGTATACATTATTAGATACCTTAAATAAAAACAAAACCTTTTTGTTTTACAAGCAATCTGCAGAATTTATAGTGAAGGGGATTAAGGAAGTAGGTAATGTTACATTGGGACCTTGGTTCAATGTAATTAGTGCAGATAGATGGGAGGGTTTAAGATTGAGGGCGGATATTGCAACAAATAAAGGTTTTAGCAAACATTGGAATTTTTATGGCTATGGTGCTTATGGTGTAAGAGATCAAAAAGCGAAGGGGGAGTTGGGGGCTATGTATCAATTCAAACAAAGTCCTTTAAGTTATATTAAAGCAGAATACCATTCTGACTTAGAATTTGGACAAGAATATTTTGATCAAATTAACAATGATAATCTATTTGGAACGCTATTAAGAAGACCGAATATTCCATTTAAGTTTTTGCAGTTTACGCAAAAGAAATTAGAATTTTTCCATGAGAATAATAAAGGATTACAGTTGACATGGGGGATAGCTGAAAAACAATACGATCCATTGCTAAATTTACCTAGGATATATAATACGAATATTAGTGGAGGTAATTGGATGCATGCAGTAGAGGCGAGTGTGGGTTTAAGATTCGCCTATCAGGAGCGCTATATAGAGAGTAATTTTTCTCGATTTGGTTTTGGTAGTTTGTATCCTGTGGTAGAATTAAAATACACAAAAGCGTTAGAAGGAGCGTTGGGTTCGCCGAATGGCTACCAAAAATTGAATTTTAGTGTGAATGATTACTTACCAATTACGCCATTTGGAAATATTTATTATAGCGTGTTTGCAGGAAAGACATGGGGCAAAACAAGTTATCCATTTTTAGATATCATGCCTGGTAACGAGATGAGCTATTATAATAAGTATGCATTTAATTTAATGCAGCGGTATGAATTTATTAGTGATGAATTCATTGGCTTAAATATTGAACATAAAATCGGGAAAGGAGTATTGAGGTATTTGCCGTTATTGAAGAAAACTAAATGGAGACAGTTCTGGAGTGCCAAAGCGGTCGTAGGTGGTTTGTCTGATGCAAATTATCAAATGAATTTTATTGGAGTACATCCTTTTAATTCATTAAAGTCAAAGCCTTATGCTGAAGTTGGTACTGGTATAGAAAACATAGCTAAGTTTTTTAGAGTAGATTTTGTTTGGAGATTGACCCATCCACAGTTACAAACAGCTACGCCTTCTTCTTTTGGCATTTTTGGAAGCTTTAGAGTGAGTCTTTAAAAGCTAATAGTTTGTTTTTGTTATTTATACTTTTAGTACCCTGATTTTTTATTTACAAGTCCTTGTAAAATATTTTTTACAATTGCTGGTCCTTCATAAATGAAACCAGTCCATACTTGTACAAGACTTGCACCTGCTTGAAATTTAGCTTTCGCATCTGCTGGTTTAAAGATGCCTCCACTAGCTATAATTGGAAGTTGATTCCCTATTCCTTTATAGAGGTAGTCTAATACTTGATTTGATTTAGTGTATAAAGGTTGTCCACTTAGCCCGCCTGGCCCAATAATTTGAGCGCGTGCTGAATTGATTGGATTTAGAAGGCTGCGGTCTAATGTTGTATTACTAGCTACCAGTCCATCTATTTTGACTTCAGATGTTAAGGCTATGATATCATCTAATGCACTAGTTTCTAAGTCGGGTGCAATTTTTAATAGGATGGGTTTATTATTTTTATTGCTATTTTGTAATTCAGAAAAAATCTTTCTTAATGCTTCTTTTTCTTGTAACTCACGTAAGCCAGGCGTATTGGGAGAACTCACGTTCACTACAAAATAATCTACTACTTCTTCAAGTCCAATAAAATTCGTGCAATAATCCTTCCATGCATCTTGGTTGTCTGTTACTTTATTTTTTCCAATATTTCCACCAATAATTAATTTGGAGTTTGATTTTGATTTCCGCTCTTTTAATCTTTTTGATATGACCTCAACACCGTCATTGTTAAAACCCATTCGGTTAATCAACGCTTTTTGATCAGGGATTCTAAATAATCTTGGCTTCACATTGCCAGCTTGTGGTTTGGGTGTTACTGTACCAATTTCAACAAATCCAAATCCTAGCATTTCTAAAGCATCCAAATGTGCTGCGTTTTTATCAAAGCCTGCACCTAAACCAACTGGATTCGGAAAATGCAAACCAAAAACAGTCCTTGCTAAACTTGGATCGGTCAGTTTAAATTGGCGACTCGTCCATTGATTGAATAAAGGCACAGCTGCAATAAAGTCTAATCCTTTCATGGAGACTTCGTGTGCCGTTTCGGGAGGGAGCAAAAACAGGGTATTTCTGATTATTGGATAGATCATGCTTCAAATTTACAATGAAATATTTAGTTGCATAAACAACTGTTTATAAAAAAGCCTACATTTATGGTGTCAATTAAAGACTTTTTTATGCAAGAAGCTTATATCGTAGCGGGTTTTAGAACAGCAGTGACTAAAAGTAAAAAAGGCGGTTTTCGTTTTATGCGTTCCGACGAATTAGCGATTGAGTTAATTCAAGGTTTGATGAAATCCCTACCAGCATTGGAATATAAATTAATTGATGATGTGATTGTAGGGAATGCAGTACCGGAGGCAGAACAAGGTTTGCAATTTGGAAGGATCATTGCTGCTAAAGCTTTGGGGATAGAAGTGCCTGGTATAACGATCAACCGATATTGTGCAAGCGGATTGGAGAGTATTGCGATGGCCACCGCCAAAATTAGAACAGGTATGGCTGATTGTATCATCGCCGGTGGAACAGAATCCATGTCGATGGTCCCAACTGCTGGATGGAAAACAGTTCCTGCTTATTCAATTGCCAAAGATGAACCGGATTATTATTTATCAATGGGTTTAACTGCAGAAGCAGTGGCTAAGGAGTACCAAGTAAGTAGGGAAGACCAAGATGCATTTGCTTTGGCTTCACACCAAAAAGCAAAACAAGCTATTGACAATGGTTATTTCAAGAAAGGCATCCTGCCGATTGAAATAACTGAGACTTATATTAACGAAAATAATAAGAAAGCAACACGAAACTATACAGTTGATACAGACGAAGGTGTTCGAGCAGATACCACGCTTGAAGCATTGACCAAATTAAAACCAGCTTTTGCATTAAAGGGGACTGTCACAGCGGGTAATTCCTCTCAAACGAGTGATGGGGCAAGTTTTGTGGTGGTCATGAGCGAACGCCTGATGCAATCATTAGGACTCAAACCAATTGGTAGATTGGTCAATTGTGCCGTGGCAGGAGTTCACCCAAGAATTATGGGAATAGGTCCAGTAGAAGCCGTGCCAAAAGTTTTGAAGCAGGCAGGTATGAATTTAGACCAAATTGATCTTTTTGAATTAAATGAAGCATTCGCTTCTCAATCAATAGCGGTTATTCGAACTCTAGGCTTAGACCAAAATAAAGTAAATATTAATGGCGGTGCCATTGCCTTGGGACACCCATTAGGTTGTACTGGCTCCAAATTAACCGTACAGATTATCAACGACTTAGAGCGGTTAAATAAGCGTTTTGGTATCGTAACAGCCTGTGTCGGAGGTGGTCAGGGAATTGCTGGAATTATAGAAAAAATCTAAATTACGTTCATCCCTTTTTTATTGATTTTTGGGTAAAATGCAATAGCTTAGGACTTCATTAATTAAATTAAATTAATAAGAAATTAAGCTCATATGCGTGTAAAAATTCTATGTGTAATGGTTGCTGCTGCGTTGACATTAGGTCAAGCAAATGCTCAAAAATCAAAAAAAGTACCTGCTACTCCTGTAGCTACTACTGAAAAAGTAGACATTAATAAAGTTTTTAAAAATTGGAAGCCAAGAAATATTGGACCTGCAAGTATGAGTGGTCGTGTGACCACTATTGATGCTGAGGTAGCCAACCCGAATAATATTTGGATTGGTGCTGCTTCTGGTGGAGTATGGAAAACAAATAACAGTGGTGTTAGTTGGACGCCTGTTTTTGATGAACAACCTATTTTAAATATTGGGTCTTTGGCGATCCAGCAATCCAATCCAAGTATTGTTTGGGTGGGTACTGGAGAAGGTAATCCAAGAAACTCTATCAGTATTGGAGAAGGCATCTACAAAACGATGGATGCAGGTAGAACATGGAAGCGCATGGGATTAGAGCAAACTAGAAATATCCATAGAGTAATCATTGACCCAGCTAATCCTAATACAGTTTATGCGGGAGCGATTGGCAATCCTTACGGACAAAGTAAAAATAGAGGCGTTTACAAAACCACGGATGGTGGGGAAACTTGGAATCAAATTTTATTTACCAATGACACTTCTGGTCCTGGTGATATGATCATGGACCCATCTAATCCAAATAAATTATTTGTGGCTATGTGGCACCACTATCGTAATCCATATCATTTAGAAAGTGGTGGTAAGGGAAGTGGCTTGTATATGACCATTGATGGAGGTAAAAATTTCATCAAATTAGGGAAAGAGCATGGCTTACCTGATGGTGATCTTGGTCGTGTTGGTATAACTATAAGTAGATCAAACCCAAATATAGTATATGCATTAGTGGAGTCTAAAAAAAGTGGTTTATACAAAAGTGATGATGGTGGATACTCTTGGAAATTGGTCAATGGTCAAAAATCTATAGTAGATAATCGTCCATTCTATTTCCAAGATATTTTCTGTGATCCAATTAATGAAAATACATTATGGTATATTAGTCAAACTGTGCAGAAAAGTATTGATGGTGGTAAAAGTTTCGAAACCATCATTCCTTACAGTGGTATCCATCCTGATCACCATGCTTTTTGGATACATCCTACTGATAACAAATTCATCATTGATGGAAATGACGGTGGTATAGGTATCACACGTGATGGTGGTAAGACATGGATGTTTGATGAGAAGATACCGGTAGGACAGTTTTACCATATTAATGTAGACAATGAAATTCCATACCATGTCATGGGTGGTATGCAAGACAATGGCTCTT
Organism: uncultured Sediminibacterium sp.; assembly: GCA_964492205.1. Classification (GTDB taxonomy): domain Bacteria; phylum Bacteroidota; class Bacteroidia; order Chitinophagales; family Chitinophagaceae; genus Sediminibacterium. The sequence continues at coordinate 26,766 of CAZBJP010000010.1, read as the reverse complement.
GGAGAGGACCTGCTTATACAACAGTACAAGGGGGTATTCGTAATTTTGATTGGGATAATTTATGGGGTGGAGATGGCTTTGATGTGATGCCAGATCCAGAAGATGCCAATTGGGTATATGCAATGAGTCAAGGTGGTAATGTGGGAAGGTACAATACCGTAACAGGCCAATCCTCCTTTATTAAACCTCCTGCACCAGATGCTAAAACATTATTGCGTTTTAACTGGAACGCTGCAATAGCGCAAGACCCATTTGATAAAAAAACGATTTATTTTGGTTCTCAATTTTTACATAAGAGCACCAACAAAGGTGCTGCATGGGAAATTATTTCTGGTGATTTAACGACCAATGACAGTGCGAAGATTGACCAAAGAGACAATGGTGGATTAAGTATTGATATTACAGGTGCCGAAAATCATTGTACTATCATTTGTATTGCACCAAGTGCGGTACAAAAAGGGTTAATCTATATTGGAACAGATGACGGTAAAGTCCAAATGACTTCTAATGGTGGTGCATCATGGACCGACTTAACTGCAAATATTACTGGTCTTCCTAAAGGCGCTTGGATTCCTCAAATCAGAACTTCTGCTTACAATGCTAATGAAGTATTTGTGGTCGTTAATAATTATAGACAAGGCGATTTTGCACCTTATATATTTAGATCTTCAGACGCTGGTAAGACTTGGTCTAGAATGATTGATGAAAAGAAAGTAACTGGTTATGCTTTGACTGTTTTACAAGACCCAACTGAACCAAATTTAATTTTTGTTGGAACAGAACAAGGGATGTATGTTAGTTTAGATAATGGTGCTAGTTTCCAACAATGGAAAAATGGTTACCCATCTGTATCTACTTATGATTTTGCTATCCAAGAAAGAGAAGCAGATTTAGCCATTGCTACATTTGGAAGAAGTTTGTGGATTTTAGATGATATTAGACCTTTAAGAAAATTAGCAAAAGCACAAAATGCTAAATTCTTTTTGAGTGTGCCTCCTACTTCAATTAATTTGTCTATCAAGAATTCGCCTTATGAGTGGAGTACTTGGGGTATGTGGGATGCGCCAAATAGGCCAACAGGCATGCCAATAACAATTTTCTCTAATGATACCGTTAAAAAGGCAAAAGTGCAGATCAAAGATGCACAAGATAGTATCATCAGAAATTTGACTTTTAAATTAGATACAGGGTTCAATAGAAACTATTGGGGTTTTGAGCAAAAAGGTAAAAGAGCTGCAGGAGCATCAAAAACTGGTGGTGGAGGCGGAAGAAGAATGTCCGAAGAACCTTCAGATGCAACAACTAATGCAGAAGAAAAAGAATTTACAGGAAGAGAAGTATTGCCTGGCTTATATAAAGTAGTTGTTACTGCAGGAAACTGGAAAGATTCTGCAATGGTTCAAGTAGCTGATGATGCAAGATTGCCTAACAAAAGAGAAGTAGTACTTGCTCAAGATAAATTAATGGATCAGTTACAAGTTTCAGCGGATAAGTACAATGCAGCGTTGGATCAATTAGATGAGGCAGATCAATTGTTGCTTCAATTAAAAGCTGAGTGGAAAGATAAAAAAGACAAAGGTGTAGATAGCTTGAATAAGGCGCATAAAATCATCACCGAAAAAGTGAAAGCTTTAAGAGAAATGATGATGGGCAAGAAGCAAGAGAAACAAGGTTATGGCACAGTGCCAACGATTACGCCAATTTCTATTATTCGTTCTGCTAATATGTTAATCTTAGGTAAAACTACCATGCCTGGTGCCCAAGAAGAGCGTGTATTAGCAGAAGCTGCAATCGCTGCATCCAATGTTGCAACTAAGGTAAATGCCTTTTTTGCAAAAGATTGGGCTGATTTCAGAAAATTAGTAGAAGCTACACCAATCAAAAAATTTAAAGATATTGATTTAATTAAGTAAAGACATTGCCCTCCTTTTGGAGGGCTCTTTATATCTATTCTAAAACAGGGAATTAAAATTACAAATGACAATTATGAAAAAAGTATTTTTTGTATTTGCTGCATTGGTTGGACTGCTCATAGCTAGCCCCATTGTCGCACAAAAGAAAAAATCAACTGAAACAATCAAAGCAGTTGAAATGAGTCAAGACCCCATTATTAAAGCACAGAGCTTTCGATTGGTTGGTCCATTCAGGGGTGGTCGTGCTGCAGCTGCAGTAGGATCTTATACTGATGTGAACACCTTTTATATGGGGTCAACTGGTGGAGGTGTTTGGAAAACGACTGATGCAGGTAATAATTGGAAAAATATTTCTGATGGTTATTTTGGTGGTACAATAGGTGCCGTTGCAATCGCGCCTTCTAATGAGTCTATTTTATATGTTGGTGAAGGAGAAAATACTATGCGTGGCAATGTAAGTGAAGGTTTAGAAGGTATGTGGAAAAGCACTGATGATGGTAAGACCTGGAAAAATATCGGTTTAAAAGAAGCTAGACATATTGTACGTTTGATCGTACATCCTAAAAATCCAGATATTGTATGGGCTGCAGTTATGGGACATTTATTTGGGCCTAATGAAAATAGAGGCGTATACAAGAGTGTAGATGGCGGTGCTACATGGAAAAAAGTATTGTATGTGAATCCTCAGACTGGTGCGAGCGACTTAATTATTGATCCAAGTAATCCTGATATCATGTATGCTGGAACATGGGAATTAATTCGCACACCCTATAGTTTAGAAAGTGGTGGAGCGGGTTCTGGCATGTATAAAAGTACAGATGGTGGAAATACTTGGGTGTCAATCAAAACCAACAAAGGACTTCCTAAAGGTGTTTGGGGTATAGTAGGCATTGCTGTAGCAAAATCTAATACAGATAAATTATATGCTTTGATCGAAAATGCGAATGGCGGATTATATGTGTCTGATGATGCAGGAAAAAATTGGGATTTAGTAAGTAGTGATAACAATATTCGTCAACGTGCTTGGTACTATACAAAAGTATTTGTAGACCCAGCAGATGAAAATAAAGTTTATTGTCCAAATGTGAACTTCATGGTATCTTCTGATGGAGGTAAAAATTTCACTTCTTTAAGAACGCCGCATGGAGACCACCATGATTTATGGATTGATCCAAAAAATGGCAAGCGAATGATTGTGGCTGACGATGGTGGTGCACAAGTAAGTATGGATGCAGGAAAAAATTGGAGTACGATGATGAATCAGCCAACTACTCAAGTATATCGTTTAAGTACCGATAATAGTTTTCCATACCGCATTTTAGCAGCTCAACAAGACAACTCTGCTTTTAGAATTAAATCAAGTACCTATGGTGCTTTTATTGGCGAAAATGATTTTGATGTAACTGCTGGAGGAGAAAGTGGTTATATTGTGGCAGATCCATTAAATAGTGATATTGTTTACGGAGGATCTTATGGTGGTTTGATCACAAGATATGACCACAAAACCGGAGAAAATAGAGTGATCAATGTATGGCCAGATAATCCAATGGGTGCAGGTGCAGAAGCAATGAAATATCGTTTCCAGTGGAACCATCCAATATTCTTCTCTCCTCATAATCCTAAGAAAATTTATACAGCTGGTAATCATTTATTTGCCTCTGAAAATGAAGGTGCGAGTTGGACGATGCTATCTCCAGATTTAACTACGGATGATAAAGCAAAACAAAAAAGTTCAGGTGGTCCAATTACACAAGATAACACGAGTGTGGAATATTATTGTACTATTTTCACTGCTGCTGAATCTCCAATTGAAAAGGATCTATTATGGACAGGAAGTGATGATGGTTTGATCAATGTAAGTAAGGATGGTGGTAAAACATGGACAAATGTTACACCTAAAGATGCACCAAAATGGATGATGTGGAATAGAGTGGAAGTAGATCCAATTAGAAAAGGAACTGCTTATTTCGCAGGAACTAGATATAAGTTAGATGACTTTACGCCTTATATCTATAAAACTACTGATTATGGTGCAACTTGGACTAAAATTACGAATGGTATTGATCCAATGCACTTTACAAGAGCAATCGTAGCAAGCCCAAGAAAAGCTGGGGTATTGTTTGCTGGTACAGAATATGGATTATATGTTTCTATCAATGATGGTGCATCTTGGGAGCGATTCCAGTTGAATCTTCCAGTAACACCCATTACTGATTTGTTAATCAAGGATCAAAATTTGATTGTAGGTACACAAGGTAGAAGTATTTATATTTTAGACGATATGTCTTTTGTAGAAAATTTTCAATCTGCTCCAACTGTAAGTAAAGTTTTCCCAATTGCTGATACTTATCGTGTGCCACCACAAATGGGTGGCAGAAGAAATCGTAGCGCCAGTGTAAGTATGCCTGCTAATGTAGGTACGAACCCACAAAAAGGCGTGGTGATTAAATATTGGAAAGCCAATACTTCTGACTCGTCCAAAGTTGAGGTAAGCATCTTAGATGATCAAAAGAAAGTGATCAAAACTATTCAGCATTCTGAAGTAGGAGGGCCAAGTACAGAAGCTGGTTTCCAAACATATGTTTGGAATATGTACCATAAAGAAGTGGAAAAACCAGATCCTAGTCTGATTCTTTGGAATGGTGCAACAAGTCCGGTATTAGCTGCTCCAGGTAAGTATACTGCAAAAGTGACCATTGACAATATAGTTACTGAGCAACCATTTACAATTGTCGCAGATCCAAATTATAAAGTATCTGATGCAGACTTAAAGGCACAGGAGCAATTCTTATTAAAAGTCGCTTCTACATTCAGCGAGATCATGAAAAATTTAAAGAGCATTAAAGAATTAAGATCACAGATTAATGTAATTCAAAAGAAGGTAAAAGATTCGACTTTCCATAAGCAAGCTAAAGAAGTGTTAACTAGTTTAACTTCTATTGAGGAAGCCTTGCATCAAACCAAAGCGAAGAGTGGTCAGGATGTATTGAATTTCCCAATTCGTTTAGACGATAAGATTGCTGGGGTATTTGAGTCAGCAGCCTCAGGCTATACTGCACCAACACAACAAGTGCAAGCGGTATATGAAGTATTGAAAGCGCAAGTTGATGCTGAATTGAATAAATTAGATACCCTTAAGAAAACAGGCATTAAGCAATTAAATGAGGCAGTGCATCAATTAGCGATCCCAGTTATTGGAAGTTAATTTAATGAACAATTTAGTTGAGTGTGTTTGACTAATAAAAAAGGTCCCGAATTATCGGGACCTTTTTTATTAGTATTTATAGTATTTAGATTTTACATAAATTCGAAACTATTCAAAATCTTTATAGAGTAAATATTTTTTTCGGATTTGTTTAAATGTTATTAATCCTGGTTGCCAGCTAGCCCTAATAGTTGCTGCTGATTGACCAGATTTTAATTGTTCCATCAACGTTGCATTGCCAGCTAATTTATTAAAGAAATAGTCAGTTGCTAATTTGGATTTTGGCACAATAAAAAAACTATCTTTTTCAGGGAATGCTTGGTACATTTCAATGATTAAATCTAAGTCTATTCTGTCTTTAGGGGCTTGTTGGTTGCTCAAATCCCATCCATAGCATTGTTGCCCATACAATTTTGAGTTCATCGCGCCAGTTCTTGGATTAGGTGTAAAGCTAAACGATTTGCCTTTGATGCTTGGATGGCCAATGTAGGTAAATGCATGCTCTGTTCCACGCCCTTCGCTCATGACTGAGCCTTCGATTAAACAAGTAGTTGGATACCAATAGATCGAATTCATATTAGGTAAATTGGGCGAAGGGGCAATATTAAAAGTGTACATGGAATGATGGTCATAGTTTTTACAAGCAATTACGGTTAACTGAAGTGGATTTGCTGCTTTATTGATATTGCTATCTGCAGGAGCGGTTAACCATTTTTCGCCAACCAACATTTTTGCGTATTCACCGATGGTCATGCCATAAACAATAGGAATAGATTTTTTGCCAACAAAACTGCTGTATGGTTTTTCTAAAACAGGTCCATCTACATAGTGTCCATTTGGATTTGGACGATCTAAAATGACCAAAGGTTTATTATTTGCCCATGCAGCTTCCATATAATATTGCAAAGAAGAGATATAGGTGTAAAAACGCGTGCCTACATCTTGGATATCAAACAACAAAATATCTACGTCTTTAAGATCTGCTTCACTAGGTCCATATTTTTTGCCATATAGCGAAACTATACGTACGCCGGTTGCTTCGTCTATACCGTCTTTTGTTTTCTCTCCTGCATCGGCAGTACCTCTAAGTCCATGTTCAGGTGTAAATACCTTTTGTAATTGAATCCCACTTGCCAGTAAAGTATCTATTAAATGTTTGTTTTCAACTAAGGCAGTATGATTGGTGAATAAAGCAACCCTTTTATTTTTTAACAGAGGCAGGTAAGCTTCTGTTTGATAAGCACCAGGCAGAATAGGTGCTACTTTTTGTGCTGTAGCATTAAGACTTAAAAAAAGTAAAATAGCGGCTATGTAACCTAACAGTTTGTTTTTCATATTTTAATTTAAATATTTTCCAACAATAGGCATTCTTCTGCCAACACCGAATGCCTTAGGAGATATTCTTATGATGGGACAGAATTGATTTCGTTTATACTCATTGGTATTGACCATTTTTAAGGTACGATCCACCAATTTGTCATCAAAGCCAATGGCTTTAATGTCTGCAGGGTCTGCGCGTTTCTCTATATATTGATATAAAATTTGATCTAAAATTGTATAGTCAGGTAAGCTGTCGCTGTCTTTTTGATCAGGTCTAAGTTCTGCACTCGGTGCTTTATCAATAATATTTCTAGGGATGATCTCCTTTGTAGTATTAATATAGTTGGCCAATGCGTATACTTGTAATTTGTAACAATCGCCTAAAACACCTAATCCACCTGCCATATCACCATACAATGTACCGTAGCCAGTGGCTAATTCACTTTTGTTTGAAGTGTTCAATAATACATAACCCAATTTATTAGCAATCGCCATTAAGATATTACCTCTTGATCTACTTTGTATATTTTCCTCCGCTAAAGAAAAAGGCATGCCTTTAAATATGGGTTCTAAAGTATGTAAAAAGCTTTCGTACACTTCATTAATTGGTATGATATCATATGGGTTGTCTAAGTTCTTACTTAACTGAACTGCATCATCCACAGAATGTAGTGTTGAATAGGGTGAAGGCATTAATACCGCATACACATTTTCTTTTCCTAAAGCTTCACAAGCAATCGCTAAGGTCACTGCGGAGTCAATGCCACCTGAAGACCCGAGAATGGCTTTTTTGAAACCCATTTTATTAAAATAATCTTTAACGCCTAAGACCAATGCTTTATATACCTGGTCGATATTTAATGAAGGAATTAAGCTGGCAGGGTTAAGTTCTTTATTAGGTACAGCTGCTGCTGGCTCAAGTATTGGTGCCTTGATGCTGCCGTCCTCGTTACATTCAAAAAATTGCATTGCAGATTCAAACATTGGTAAGGCGCCACATAGGTTGGCGTCTTTGTCAAATACTAAAGAGGCGCCATCGAATACAATTTCAGTTTGACTGCCAATAGCATTGCAATAGAACAATGGCTTTTTGTATTTTACCACATTTGATTTGATTGTTGCTTTTCTGTCTTCGTCGTGCGTATAGTCAAATGGAGATGCACTTAGGTTTAATAAAATATCTGGTGACTGTTCCATCATTTGATCCATTGGACAAATTGTATACAAAGGATTGTCGCCTAAGTTCCAAATATCTTCACAAATAGTGATAGCCAATTTTTTTCCTTTGAATGGAACGACTTTCCATTCACTTGCAGGTTCAAAATACCTATTCTCATCAAAAACGTCATAAGTAGGTAACAATGTTTTATGAATCTCTGCTTGAATTTTTTGATCATATAAGAAAAAAGCTGCGTTATATAATGGCTTACCTTTTTCGTTGGTATTATGCGCAGGCGATCCAATTAAAACCCCAATGTTATCTGCCACTTTTCTGATTTCATCCACACTTGCATAACATTGATTGATGAAATCATTGAACTCTACAAAGTCTCT